>JBGAJL010000015.1:0-53823 GCA_044224935.1 Flavitalea sp. | reverse complement strand
GACTATGGTTTAAATGTTTTACCGAATCCCGCATCATCAAATATTTCGGTAAGGCTTCCTGCGAGTCTTTCACAAGTATACTATTCGCTTGTATCGATTGATGGAAAAATCATGGCAACGGGAAGTTTTACGGGTGAAACCAACATACAGTTGAACAGCATAAAAGCCACGGGTATGTTTATACTTCGCTTCGATAATCGTAAAGGCTTTAGCACAACAAAAAAAGTCTGGGTTGTCAAATAGAGATTTATCTCCTTTCATCATTAATCCTCGCATTCAACTCATCGATCAGCCGGTATTGTGCGGCCAGCTCCGTGATGGAGGCGTTAGCCAGAAACATAGATACCAGGGCCTCTTTTTCTTTTTTGATCAGGGAGGTAAGCGGTTCGATACCGGCAATATCACCTGAAGTAGTATGGGGACGACTGGATTTCATCCTATTAATTTACAGAAATCCCGGCAGACAGACAAAATTTGTATCCCTGGCACAGCAGTCAAAAGAGAACCGCCGTACCGGGATTTTTTCCGGTTCAGTGCCGGCTTAACGCCGCTTCCCGCTCTTCGTGCAGGTAAACAGGCAGCGAAATGATAAAGACCGAGCCTTCATTTACCTTACTGCGGGCCGTGATGAACCCCTTGTGCTCTTCTACAATTTTCTTGCATAGCGCCAGCCCGATGCCCGTGCCCTCAAATTCAGAATGCCGGTGCAGGCGCTTGAACATGCCGAATATCTGCTCCGAATACTTCTGGTCGAATCCAATGCCGTTGTCTTCGATATAAATCCTGCAGTATTTGTTCCTGATTTCCTGCCCTGCCTGCACACTCTGGCCATTACTGTATTCTGCGTATACCTTTATCAGCGGCCGGATTCCTTGCCTGGAATATTTTATGGCATTGCCGATCAGGTTATAGAAAAGCGGCCGCATCAGTACGGGGTTCACATATAAAGAAGGCAGCCTTTCGACATTGATTAATACATTTTTTTCGTCGATGGCCGATTCCAACTCCCCAAGCACATCTGACAAAACAATATTCAGGTCGCTTTCAATAAAAGATTGCTTTTCCAGCGAGGTTTTGGAAAATAGGAGGATGTCTTTGATGAGCGCCTGCATACGTTCCCCTGCATGCTGGATCCTGCTGATGAATAGCTTTCCCTCCTCATCCAGTATGTTGCTGTATTTATGGTTGAGCCGGTCGCTAAACATGAGTATTTTCCGCAATGGCTCCTGCAGGTCGTGAGAAGCCATAAAGGCAAAGCGGTCAAGGTCCTTGTTGGCCGATTCGAGCCGCTCGATGTTTTCGAGCAGTTTATGATTGAGTTCGTTCACCTTTTCTTCACTGGCTTTTCGTTCATGAACTTCGAGTTCGAGACTGCGGTTGATGGCGACGAGTTTTTCTTCCTGGGCAAGCAGCTTGTGATTTTTCCGGTAAAGATCGATAAACACGCTTACCTTGGCGCGCAGCAGATCCGGATTGATAGGTTTGTAAATATAGTCTACTGCACCTGTCATGTAACCCTTGAATATGTGCTCTTCACCATAATTATTTGCCGTGATAAATATGATAGGAATATGCCGCAGCCTTTCGCGCTGGTAGATCAGGGAAGCCGTTTCGAACCCGTTCAGATTGGGCATCTTCACATCCATGAGGATCAGCGCAAAATCAAACTCATTCAATAATATCTTGAGCGCATCGCGGCCGGAATTTGCTTTTACAAATGTATAGCCCGAAGGCTCGAGTATTGTTTCAATAGACAACAGATTGTCTTCGCGGTCGTCTACTAATAAGATTTTTGTTTGCATATCAACTTAAAACTTAAAAGTGAAAACTTAAAAGTGATGTTTTTCAGTTTTTACTTTTGACTTTTAACTTATTTATAAAACCACATTCTCATCAGCGACAGTAACTGGTCAATTTTTAATGGTTTGGTAATATAATCCGACGCTCCTGCTTCGATACACTTCTGCCGGTCGCCCTTCATCGCTTTGGCGGTTACTGCAATAATCGGCAAGGTACTGTTTTTGTGCTCCCTTCTTATTTTCTGAGTGGTTTCATAGCCATCCATTTCCGGCATCATAATATCCATCAGTACCATATCGATGCGCTGTTGTCCCGACATCAGCTGGTTAATGGCTTCCTTTCCACTCTCAGCGGTAATGACATTGATATTAAATCTTTCAAACACCGTGGTCAGTGCAAAGAGATTTCTCACGTCATCGTCAACCACCAGGATATTCTTGCCGGTGAGAATATCTTCTTTTCGCCTGATATTCTCTACTATCCGTTTCTTTTCCGGGGCGAGCTCGTTGTGACTAATGTGCAGGTGCAGCACGATTTCTTCCAATAGATGTTCAAGAGAGTTAACACCTTTCAGCAATATTGTATTGGAATTGCTGTTCAGAACCTTTAACTCATTTTTATTGAATTCTTTAGCCGAATAAACGATTACCGGGGTCAGTTTCTTTTTATGCTGATCCACTTTCTTCACAAGGTCTGTGCCGGAAATATCCGGCAGCGTGTAATCGAGCGTGATACAATCAAATTCTCTTGCATTGAGAAGATGAAACGCTTTTTCGCCGGTATCGGCAATTACCACCTCGATGTTTTCACCTTCAACCATTTTTACGATCTGGGAAGATTCAAGCTCGTTGTCTTCCACCACCAGCACGCTTTTTTGTGTCTTAGTGTTGAAAGTAACGATGTCCCTGAACAGGTCGTTCATCGCATCATTATTGAGGGGTTTCATATGAAAACTTCTTGCGCCCCGCTTAAGTGCCAGTGCATTATTTTCTTCTCCCGAGATTAAATGAATAGGTATGTGCCGGTAGTTCAGATCATTGCGCAACAGGTCGAGCACTTTCCAGCCACTGGTGTCCGGAAGTTTTACGTCGAGTGTAATGGCAATGGGAGAGAAGCGGTTGATGAAATCGAAAACTTCAAGATAATTCGTTGCCACTACCACACGCAACCCGACAGAATGCGCTTTTTCGATAATTATCTTTCCGAACCGGAGATCGTCTTCCACCACCAGTACCACTTTATCGGCTGGTGAAATAGTACTCCTGTCATCCCCGGTGTCGTTGATCATTTCATTCACCATTTCCATATTGCGCGAATCGATGTTCTCATTCGACAGGTGAATAGAACTGAGGAGCGTGTCAATGTCGCCCGAATCGGAGCTCACCTGCACCTGCTCGTATGAATCAAAATTTTCTGTTCCCTCTCTTGCCGGAATCAGCACATGGTTTTCTACAGGAACATATAATGTAAACGTGCTGCCGCTGCCCGGAGAGCTTTCCAGCTCGATTGTGCCACCAAGCAGCTCTGCCAGGCCGCGGCTTATCGATAGTCCCAGCCCTGTTCCGCCATATTTACGGCTGGTGGATCCTTCGGCCTGCTGAAACGCCTCGAAGATGATATTTTGTTTTTCGAGCGGAATGCCGATGCCGGTATCGCTGATGGCGAAGGCAACCACTTTTGAAGCATGGTCCAGCATAAGCGTGCTGTGCTTCCAGGTTTTTTTCGCTTCGTAAATCTTTAGCTTCACCTCGCCCTTCTCTGTAAATTTGAATGCATTGGAGAGGAGGTTCTTAAGTATCTGGTGAAGTCGCTGCTGGTCGGTTTCGAGCGCTTCGGGAAGATTCTTGTCGGTTTGAATATTGAATTTAAGATGCCTTGCTTCCGAGATAGGCTTGAACGTTGTTTCCACGAACGATGCAATTTCGGAGAAACGGACTTTTGAGAAGTTGGCCGAGATAAATCCGGATTCGATCTTCGAGAGGTCGAGGATATCATTGATCAGGTTGATCAGGTCATCGCCGCAGGAGTGGATGGTTTTCGCATAGCGGATCTGTTTTTCGTTCAGATTGCCTTCTGCATTTTCATATAGTTGTTGTGCAAGAATAAGCAGGCTGTTGAGCGGTGTGCGCAACTCGTGCGACATATTCGCGAGAAATTCTGATTTGTATTTTGAGGTCAGCGTTAACTGCTCTGCTTTTTCTTCGAGTGATTTTCTCGCCTCCTCTACTTCTTTGTTCTTGGCTTCCACCTCATTTTTCTGCTTCACCAGCAGCAATGCCTTATCCTGCAATTCATCATTCGTTCTTCTTAATTCTTCCTGCTGAATTTTCAGCTCACCGGCAAGTGACTGCGATTGCATCAGCAGTTCCTCTGTTCTCGTATTGGTTTCAATTGTATTCAATACGATACCGATACTTTCGGTAAGCTGACTCAGGAAGTCGAGGTGAATCTCGCTGAAGGTTTCTACCGATGCCAGTTCGATAACGGCTTTCACATCATTTTCAAATAATACCGGCAGAACAATGAGATTGCTTGGTTTCGCATACCCCAGCCCCGAATGGATTTTGATATAATTATCAGGTACCTTGTAAAGAATGATTCTTTCTTTTTCAAATGCTACCTGACCCACGAGGCCTTCGCCTATTGCGAATTCTTTCGGAATATTTTTATCAGATTTATAAGCGTAGGCAGAGAAGAGTTTGAGCTTCATCTGCTGCGTTGATTCGTCCTGTTGCAGAATATAAAAGGCGCCATAGTGGGCGGTAACCACTTGTGCAAGCTCTGCCAGGATGCGCCTCGTTACGGTGTTGAGATCTTTCTGGCCCTGCAGCATTTGTGTAAACTGCGCGAGGTTCGATTTCAGCCAGTCCTGTTCCTGGTTAAGCAGGGTTGTCTCACGCAGGTTGGCGATCATCTGGTTGATGGTGTCTTTCAATGCTTCCACCTCTCCTTTTGCCTGTACGGCAATGTTCCGGGTAAGGTCACCTTTCGTTACCGCTGAGGCCACTTCGGAAATGGAACGCACCTGTGTGGTGAGGTTCTGTGCCAGCTGGTTCACGTTTTCGGTAAGGTTTTTCCAGATACCGGATGCGCCCGGTACACTTGCCTGCCCGCCCAGTTTTCCATCTACACCCACTTCGCGCGCTACAGTTGTTACCTGGTCTGCAAACAATGCCAGTGTTTCGATCATTTCATTGATCGTTTCTGTGAGCTGCGCCACTTCACCTTTTGCGTTAATGGATAATTTCTGACGAAGATTTCCGGTGGCTACCGAGGTTACTACCTTGGCGATACCGCGCACCTGGCTGGTAAGGTTCGAGCCCATCATATTCACCGAATCGGTCAGGTCCTTCCAGATACCTGCCACTCCTTTTACTTCGGCCTGTCCGCCCAGTTTTCCTTCTGTTCCCACTTCGCGCGCCACGCGTGTTACCTCGAAGGCGAATGAGTTCAACTGATCCACCATCGTGTTGATGGTATTTTTAAGATCGAGAATTTCTCCTTTAACGTCAATAGCAACCGTTTTGGAAAGATCACCGCTCGCCACTGCTTTCGTTACTTCTGCGATATTACGTACCTGCGCGGTAAGGTTAGATGTCATCTGGTTTACCGAATCAGTAAGGTCCTTCCAGGTTCCGGCCACACCTGGAACGAAGGCGTATCCGCCCAGTTTACCGTCAGTTCCTACCTCGCGCGCTACACGCGTTACTTCGGAGGCGAAGGCGCGGAGCTGGTCCACCATCGTATTGAGCGTTTCTTTGAGCTGGAGAATTTCTCCGCGCACATCCACCGTAATTTTCTTCGACATATCACCGTTGGCCACCGCGATAGCAACTTCGGCAATGTTTCTTACCTGTGCGGTAAGGTTACCGGCCATCTGGTTTACCGAGTCGGTCAGGTCTTTCCAGGTTCCGGCCACTCCGGGTACATTTGCCTGTCCGCCCAGTTTACCGTCGGTACCTACTTCACGGGCCACACGGGTTACCTCCGATGCGAAACCGCGGAGCTGGTCCACCATCGTGTTGATGGTATTTTTTAATTCCAGGATCTCACCCTTTACATCCACACCGATTTTCCTGGAAAGGTCACCATTTGCTACCGCCGTGGTTACCTCGGCGATATTACGCACCTGGCTGGTGAGGTTGGAAGCCATTTTGTTTACGGAGTCGGTCAGGTCTTTCCATGTGCCTCCTACCCCGGGCACGTCGGCCTGTCCGCCCAGTTTTCCTTCGGAACCCACTTCGCGGGCCACACGTGTTACCTCTGAGCCAAATGAGTTGAGCTGATCCACCATCGTGTTGATGGTGTTTTTTAATTCCAGTATTTCACCTCTTACGTCTACCGTAATTTTTCTTGACAGGTCTCCTTTTGCCACGGCAGTTGTCACCTCGGCGATATTTCTCACCTGGCCGGTGAGGTTGGAAGCCATCTGGTTCACCGAATCGGTCAGGTCCTTCCAGACGCCACCCACGCCTTTTACGGTTGCCTGTCCCCCGAGTTTTCCTTCGGAACCCACTTCACGGGCCACACGGGTTACTTCCGAGCCGAATGAGTTGAGCTGGTCCACCATCGTGTTAATGGTGTTTTTCAATTCGAGGATCTCGCCTTTTACGTCTACCGTGATTTTCCTGGAAAGATCACCATTGGCCACGGCAGTGGTCACTTCGGCGATGTTACGTACCTGGCTGGTAAGGTTGGATCCCATCTGGTTCACCGAATCGGTCAGGTCTTTCCAGGTACCACCTACGCCGGTTACCTTCGCCTGTCCGCCCAGCATTCCCTCCGTACCCACCTCCAATGCCACGCGCGTTACTTCCGACGCAAATGAGTTGAGCTGGTCCACCATCGTGTTGATGGTTTTTTTCAGCTCCAGTATTTCACCTTTTACATCTACCGTAATTTTTCTGGATAAGTCTCCCTTTGCCACGGCCGTGGTTACCTCGGCGATATTGCGCACCTGGCCGGTAAGATTCGAGGCCATCTGGTTCACCGAATCGGTCAGGTCTTTCCAGGTTCCGGCTACGCCGGGCACATTTGCCTGCCCGCCCAGTTTTCCCTCGGAACCCACTTCACGGGCCACACGCGTTACTTCCGAGCCGAAGGAGTTGAGCTGGTCCACCATCGTGTTGATGGTATTTTTTAATTCCAGTATTTCACCTCTTACGTCTACCGTAATCTTTCTTGACAGGTCACCTCTTGCCACGGCCGTGGTTACCTCGGCGATATTACGTACCTGTGCGGTAAGATTGGATCCCATCTGGTTCACCGAATCGGTCAGGTCCTTCCAGACGCCACCCACCCCTTTAACCTTTGCCTGTCCGCCCAGTTTCCCTTCAGAACCCACTTCACGGGCCACACGGGTTACTTCGGCGGAGAAGGAGTTGAGCTGGTCCACCATCGTGTTGATGGTGTTTTTCAATTCGAGGATCTCACCTTTTACGTCTACCGTAATCTGCCGTGAAAGATCACCCTTCGCTACGGCGGTAGTTACTTCGGCGATATTGCGCACCTGGCCGGTAAGATTCGAGGCCATCTGGTTCACTGAATCGGTCAGGTCTTTCCAGGTTCCGGCTACGCCGCGTACCTGGGCCTGTCCACCGAGTTTTCCTTCTGTTCCCACTTCAAGGGCCACACGGGTTACTTCAGAGGAGAAGGAGTTGAGCTGATCCACCATCGTGTTGATGGTGTTTTTCAATTCCAGGATCTCGCCTTTTACATCTACCGTAATTTTTTTTGAGAGGTCGCCTTTTGCCACGGCTGTCGTTACTTCGGCGATATTACGCACCTGTGCGGTGAGGTTGGAGCCCATTTGGTTCACGGAGTCGGTCAGATCTTTCCATACGCCCGCTACGCCCTTTACTTTCGCCTGCCCGCCCAGTTTTCCCTCGGAGCCCACTTCGCGCGCCACGCGGGTCACTTCCATGGAGAAGAGGTTGAGCTGCTTTACCATGCCGTTTACTTCTTTGGCAATTCTTCCGAATTCTCCCTGCAGTGTGTGCCCGCCGATTTCTTCGGGCATTTTTTCCTGGAGATTGCCCTTGGCCACCGAGCTGATTACATGCGCAATTTCGATGGTGGGGTGTACAAGGTCGGAGATGAGCGCGTTGAGTGACTCCACCCCGGTGCTCCAGGAGCCTTTAGCGACAGGTACTTCTATACGTTGCGTGAGCTTTCCCTGCTTGCCGATGGTGTTTCCCGCGCGGGTAAAATCCATCGTCATTTTTTCGTTGAGAGAAATGATATCGTTGAGGGTGTCGCAGATTTTGCCGCTGATACCTAACTGGTTAATAGGCATCCTGACGGTGAAATTTCCATTTTTCACTTCTGTCAGCACCCGGAGCAATTCATGATCATTGAGAAATTCCGCATCGCTCATCGTATGAAAATGGCGCCCATTTCCATTTCTCTTTTCATTGCCGGCCGATGATCTTTTCCGGTTGTTTTTTTCCGGGACGGATTCGAGCGCTACTATGTCCGAACCTTTGCTTTGGGGAAAATCGTTAACAGGTTTGTGTTTTTTAGTAGGCATTGATGATTTTTTGGTTTCCAAATATAAAGATTTGGAGCTCCGGTTCCTTGGATTTTAAGTGTTTCTTCTTAGTGTTCCTAAGGGATAAATAATAAACGTTCATTTTTCGGTCCGGAAACCGATTTTAACATTTTAAATACCTGCAAATTCGATGTGCCAAAACGTTTCGTTTTTCAGTACCCCTACCAAACCACTAACAGGTTTTATATACAGCAACAACCGCGTCCCCGTCTTTTGCCGGGGACTTTTTTTAAGTTAAAAGTCAAAACTTAAGAGTTGAAAACTGAGAGGATACAAAATATCCAGGGACTCATTTTTAAGTTTTCCACTTTTAACTTTTAACTTAAAAAAAAGGGCCGTGTAGAAACACAGCCCGAACCTAACGATTGCTTGCATGAAACTTTTATTTATTCAGCAGTCCATCCAGTGTGATGGCTGCGTAATATAATCCCCCGATAGTTGGCCCGCCCGCATATTGCAGGTAGCGATGATTGAAAATATTTGCACCTCCGATCTTGAATGTTGTTTTGATTTCCGGCACTTTCAACGTCACCTGCGCATCTATGGTGCTGTATGCCGCAACTGTTCCTGTTACCAGCGGGCTCTCCCATAAAAAACTGTTCTGCCATCTCCAGGCGATGTTGAAGCCAATGTTTTTTACTACTTCCCTGTTTCCAAAAGACAGATTGCCGGAATATTTCGGTGTATTAAAACCTGTTACGAAAATATCATTCGTAGCGTTTGATTTCATTTTATTGAAATTGATATTTCCCGCAATTGTATATTTTTTATAGAGGTTCCAGGTTATGCCGAGGGCGGAACCGAAATTGTGATATTTGTTTTTTGCGTTAGTATATACGCGGTAGCGGTCCTGTCCCTGGCTGGCAGCTGTTGTTGATGTGGCGGTCGTCGCGTCCCTGTTACGATCGAGCATGGCGAGCACCGCAGCGTCAGTTCCTATCGTTTCGTTATGCGGCACATACACCTGCACCTGTCCCAGAAAACCATCATATACATTACTATATGCATCGATATCGATAACCAGCTTATTGTTAAGCAACACACTTTTATATCCTATTTCAAATGAATTGATTCTTTCGGGCCGGGCGTTGGGAAGATTTGCGGGTGTCAGCAACTGCCTGTTGGCCAGAGCAGCTTCATCGGTATTGCCCTGTGCACTAACGGCAGCATTGAAATTCACCACCGACTTCTGTGTGTAACTGTTATCCAGGTAGCCCAGGCCTTCATTAATATAAGGCAGGCTTCCCACTCTTTTTACACGACCATTGTTTACATACGACAGCGCTTCGAAAAGTGCCGGGAACCGGTAGCCCTGCTGATAAGTGAGCCTGAAGTTGTGAACCTTATTTGCGGTGTACACAGCTGCCAGCCGTGGAGTAAATTTCGGATCGAATTCGGGATTATAGTCCCAGCGAAGCGATCCGAATAATTTTAATCGTTCATCGAAGAATGTTTTGGTGATTTGGGTGAAGGCTCCGAATTTTTTATAATAAATATTGCTGCCGAAACTGCCGTCGATTTCTTTGTTGCGCTGATCGATGGGCCTTGAAAAATCAACGAAATTATTGCCATCCGGAATAATCTGGTAAACACGGGCATCGCCACCTGCCAGCAGGGAGAATATTTTCACTTTATCCGAGAGGTCCCACTGTGCCTCGGCGTGATATAAACGGCTTTTCTGGATCAATGCGGCGCCGCCTGTTTCGGGAGCATCCGGAATCGAAGCGGATTTGATATCCCAGTTATTTATTTTGATGATGGTATTCTTAAGCGCTTCAAATTCGGGCGTACCGGGTTTTACACGGCTGGCATCCGCCTGTTGCCGCGCATATTGAGTGGCTGCCGCAAGATTTTCCGATGTTAAGCCGCCGTTTTCGGATCCATAAGCCGTTAGCGCATTTTTATATTTCGTTCCCCAGCTCGTTGGTTTTTTGGTGTCTGTTGCACCGCCGCTGTAAAGATCAAGATTATCCGCGAGCGGTTTTACATTGTATGAATCGCCGGTATTCTCGGTAGATATATAACCACGGATCACGTAGTTATTCCCTTTCAATTCGAGATGATGATTTTGTACGGTCACATTATCGAGACGGATTTTGTTGCCGCGCTGAAAAACGCCATCCATTTTGCCCACGCGGTATGAATAGGATAATTCGGCATTGCTGCTGATGCGGTAATGAATGGCCGCGTCGGCTTTCAGGTTGGCCACTTTCGGGCTTACAAGGTCTATCTCGTTATAGCCAGTCCGGGCCACCCGCAGGGTCTGACCCGCTTTGCCATCTATTGTCAATCCGCCGATAGAAACCACGTTGCTTCCCGACAACACATCGTCGCCATATTTATTCCATCCGTCATAGGCCACGTTATTGTTTCCGTTCAGCGCCGGGAATGCAGGGTTGGCGCTTTTCAGATTGTTTGGATTCTGATCGAGCTGCGTGTTCGAGCGCCAGTCGATACCCTGCATATAGCTGAAATTTATTTTAAAGGCCCATTTGTTATTGAAGGCTTTTGCGTAGCGAACTGATGATTCGGTTAATACCGAGGGCGAATGATCTGTGCCATCAACATGATTGATGCCTGTTTTCTGATAAATACTTAATCCCTGGTACAGAAAGGGACTTTTGGTCAGGAGGTTGGCCATTCCATTTATTGCATTCATCCCATACAATGCAGAAGCGGCACCGGGAGTGATTTCCACGCTGGCGATGTCGAGTTCTGTCGGGCCGATTGCATTGCCCAATGGCACTCCGAGCGTGGCGGCCTGCATATCCACCCCATCCACCAGCTGCACGAACCTGAAATTATTGGGAATATTAAATCCCCTGGTATTGGGAACCTTGAAAGTGAGGCTCGATGTGGTCATTTGCACACCCTTTACATTTTCCAGTGCATCATAAAAACCGGGCGCCGGCGATTCTTTAATAGCGCGTATGTCCAGTTTTTCAATAGCGACCGGAGATTTTAAAATGCTCTCCGCCACTCTGGAGGCCGTCACCACCACTTCTTTTCCCAATACCGTCTGCGTAGGCAATTCGATATTGACTTTTGAGTCGATCCCGTTTATCGTATACTCCTGTTGTTCGAAGCCAACAGAAGAGAATACGAGCACGACCGGGAATTTCAGCCGGGTACGCAGCAGGAATTTTCCCGCGGCGTTGGTGATGGTGCCCGCGATGGTGCCTTTAATGTTCACGCTCACATTAGGGAGCGGTTCTTTGGTGTCCTGGCTGGCTACGGTTCCGGATACTTCGATAAGATTACTTTCCTGGGCCTGTGAAAATTCCGATAGAAAAAAGAAGAAGAAAAGAAAAAGCAGTTTTATTGATAAAGACAATTGAGTCATGGGAATAGTTAAAACAATACACGATGAATTTTTTAAGATAGCTGCAGCAGTTGAGCTGCCTTGATTAAATGATCAGCAACAACAGGGTACTTTTCCCAGGAAAGAAGAAATTAAATTCTGCATAGTCTACTAAATAGGTGGACAAATATAAAATGGATTTTGATTAAAAAAAATTTTTTTTTAATCATGCAGTGAGGCTTCCGCATATTAAAAGGGGATTGCTTATATTAGTGTGATTTAATAACCCTAAACTTAATCATTACAGCCATGACTCAACCCACTGCTCCTGCCATCGTTGCGAAGGATAATTTTGCTAATCCTGCACCGCTGGGACTTTTCGGATTTGGAATGACAACCGTTTTATTAAATATTCATAATGCAGGTTTTTTCGGAATGAATTCGATGATCCTGGCAATGGGAATATTCATTGGCGGTATCGCGCAGATAATCGCCGGGATATTTGAATTCAGGAAGAATAATACATTTGGTATGACGGCTTTCATCTCTTACGGATTTTTCTGGCTCTCCCTTGTCGGGTTGATATTTATGGCCAAATGGGGCTGGGTGGATGCTACATCGGAAAGCGCTCTGGCCACTTATCTGCTTGTTTGGGGAATATTCTCCGGCCTGCTGTTTTTTGGCACCCTGAAAATAAGCAAGGCATTGCAATTTATTTTTGCAACGCTCACGATTTTATTTTTTTTACTGGCGATAGGCGATTATACCGGAAGCGCCGCCATTAAAACATTTGCCGGCTACGAAGGCATCGTGTGCGGGTCGTCTGCTATTTACACGGGCATCGCCGGTTTGCTGAATGAAGTATATGGAAGAACGGTGCTGCCGGTCGGCGCATTAAAATAACGGCTCATGTGAGTGCCCGGCGGTGAAATGAAATATCTTTGCCAAAAAGACAGGTTGAAAGGAAATATATTCTCGTATGTTTTGTTTATTTTATTGCCGGCAGCAGCATTTTCGCAGGGAAAGGATTCGACATATTATATTAATTTTTTAGGAACGGGTAATATTAATACCACTAATAATTCTACTGCCTATATCTTTAATAATGCCCTGAAGTTTAATGTTAACAGGAAGTATCTTTCGGTTAATACGGTCACCAGTTATGTTTTCGGAGAAAACGAATCGTTGAAAACAAATAACGATTTCATGTCAGTGCTGGATCTCGATCTTTTTAAGACGCAGCGGCGATTGTATTACTGGGCTCTTGTGAGTTACGAAAAAACCTATTCCCTGCATCTTAACGACCGTTTCCAGGCGGGAGCAGGAGTAGGTTTGAGCGTTTTCAATACTAAAACCGCGAAATTGGTATTGAGTGACGGCCCCCTGTACGAAAACACGCGCTTCAGCGTTCCCGATTCGCACGGGCGGCTGAATTATGGTACAGTAAGGAACTCTTTCCGTATAAAGTACCGTTTTGTGGTAAAGGACCTGCTCATATTCGACGGCGTTAATTTTCTGCAGAATTCTTTATCGGATGGAGGTGATTATAACGTCCGCATGCTGAATTCGCTTTCTTTCAAAATACGAAAGTGGCTAAGCTTTACCACTTCGGTCAATTACAACAAGCTGTACCTGACCGGCAGCGAGAATTTTTTATTGACATACGGACTGACTGCGGAGCGGTATTTCTGATCCGTTTCCGGGAGGCGGTTCACTTAAAAAGCCGCTGAACCACAGGCCCGATGCTTTGACCGTTCTTTTCTGGGTTTTGAAATCCACATGAACGATACCGAATGCGGGATGATATCCTTCGGCCCATTCGAAATTGTCGGTAAATGTCCAGATGAAATATCCGTTCACATTTATACCTTCCTGCTTCGCTTTCAACACCTGCCGCAGATATTCCTGTAAATATTTTTTTCTTTTTATATCGTCAACGGAACCGCCCTGCAATTCATCGGGGAACGCGGCGCCATTCTCCGTTACAATAATTTCAGGAACATTTTTATACGAGCCGAAATGCTTCAGCATATGATAAATGCTTTGAGGATACACCTCCCAGTTCATCAGGGTTCGCTCGACGTTTCTGAGGTTTGCCTTGATGATCCTGGCCTGGATGAAAGGAGTGAAATAAGAATGGGCCACCACTTCGCGCGTGTAATTCTGTATACCGATAAAATCCATATCGAAGCTCAGCTTCTTTTCGTCGCCGTCTTTAACGAATTGTTCCACCCGCTGCAGCACTTTCAGATCAGCGACAGGATAGCCCATGCCCAGCAGGGGCTCTGCAAAGGTCCTGTTTAATAATGCATCGATTCGTTTCGCTGCGAGTACATCCTGTTCGTCTGCAGTGAAGGGATCGATATGTGAACAGGAAAAAGTAGTGCCGATCTTTGCGGACGGATCGAGTGCGCGGATAATTCTGCCTCCTTCGGCCTGGGCGAGTGCTGCATGATGCAGTGCGGCCAAAAATGAATTCAATCCTTTTCTGCCCGGTGCATGCACGCCGAGAAAATATCCTGCCCCTGTGAACACCATCGGCTCATTCATCACCATCCAGCGTTTCACCCTGTCTCCAAAAGTTTTTATACAAAACCGGATATAATCGCCGAGCCAGTTAATTATCTCCCGGTTTGTCCAGCCACCTTTTTTTTCCAGCTCAAGCGGCAGGTCCCAATGGTATAGGGTTATCCAGGGCTCTATTTCAAGCTCGAGGCAGAAATCGATGATATTGTTATAGAAATCAACGCCGGCTTTATTGGGCGTGTCGGCGCCATCGGGAAATATCCTGCTCCACGAGATAGAAAAGCGGTAATTGGGAACGTGCATCGCGCTCATCAGCGCAAGGTCCTGGGGATAATTATGATAGAAGTCACAGCTTACGTTGGCATGCTCGTTATTGTAGATTTTCCCTTTTCTTTTTACAAAATCATCCCAGATAGAGAGTCCTTTTCCGTGCTTTATATGCGCTCCTTCGACCTGGTAGGCGGCTGTAGAGACTCCCCAGGCAAAATTCTTTCCAAAATCAGCCCTCTGTAATTCCATCAGTGAGTGAGTTTCGAAATGATCTTTTTAAGTGTGAGCGCTTTGAACTGCTTAACCGTGAGCTCTTCACCCTTGCGCAGGAATGTCTCTGCGGGGGCAGTGCCTGCCTGCGCCAGATGTTTTTCCAAAACGGTGTCTATAATGTTTGCTGTGATATCGGGATAATCCACTTTTATTTTTTCTGTGGAGCCCACCCATTCTTTCAGCACGTGCAGGTGTTTTTGTTTAAGGCTCTTCATCACCGGCACACCCATGTCTTTCAAAGCGGCTGCGTTGCAATGCTGCTCAAACTGGCCTTTCATCGGTATCACCAGTAATTTTTTTTCCAGGAACAATGCCTCTGCCGGCGTCTCGAATCCGGCGCCGCATAAAACGCCTTCGGCGGAAGCCATGCTGCGAATGAATTCTTCATTATTGATCGGGAACACATCGATATGGTCGAGATTGATTTTATGTTTGAAGTGCTTTGAGAACACTTCCCATTTGATGTCTTTGCATTGCGTGAGCATTTTGATGATCCTCCTGTCTTCGTAAGCAGGAAGGTACACCGTGTAATGCCCTTTATTTTCAACAGCCGCTTCGCGCACCTGTTTCCTGATCACCGGTGTGAAAATATTTTCACCGTAGCTTTTAAAATGAAATCCATAGCTGACGGAAGCGGGTGCATACACTTTCAATACGGCTTTGCCGACAGGATCGGTGTGTTTGGCCCGCGGGCTGTTTTTATCCAATACAGCGGCCTGGTGGCTCAATGCGACACAGGGTTTATTCCTGAGGTAACAGGCCCACGAAGAAACAGGTTCGAAGTCGCTGATCACCAGGTCGTATTCATCGACGGGAAGACTCTTTATCTCTTTAAGCAATTTCCTGAGTTGGCTTTTTTTGTAAGTTTCCAGCAGGTCTACGCCTCCTTTTTTTCCGAAAATAAAACTCAGTCCCCCGAAACGGTATTTCACCGGGAAGGGCAGGTCCACATCGCTCTGCGTGCCGCTGATCAGCACATCCACCGCGGCTTTTTCCTGCAACAGAGGAATAATGTCCATCGCCCTGCAGACGTGCCCGTTGCCTGTGCCCTGTATGGCGTATAAAATTTTTGTCATGGTTTCAGCATCCTGAATTCGTTCAATAAATTGTCGAACAATTGTGTGTTGGAAAGGTCCTTTTCTTCTTCGGTGTTCAGTATCATATCTATCAATCCGTCTTCCGCGAATTTATAAATGCTCCATTCGCCTTTATTGTATTCGAGCGCTGTAAGATTTTCGATCCAGTCGCCGGAATTGAGATATTGTATTGAGCCGTGTTCATTACTGATTTCCCTGATTTCCGGCTGGTGGATATGTCCGCAGACTACATAATCATAACCATTGCTGATACCGATATCGGCGCTGGTCTGTTCGAAGTTGTTGATGAATTTAACAGCGGATTTAACGCTGTTCTTTATTTTTTTGGAAAGCGATAACTTGCCCTGGCGGAATATTCTTTCGGAAATAAAATTTGCAAAACGATTGATAATAATTAAAGTGTCATAACCTATTGCCCCCAGCTTTGCGAGCCACTTGGAATGCTGCATGGTAACATCAAATACATCGCCGTGAAATATCCAGGCTTTTTTATTGTCGTCGAGCTCGAGGATCAGCTTGTTCACGATGCTGAACGATCCCAGTTTGAACCCGGCGAAACGGCGCAGCATTTCATCGTGATTACCGGTGATATAATATGTCTTTTTTCCTTTGCTAACCCAGCTCATGAGCTGTTTCACCACTTTCATGTGGCTTTTGGGCCAGTATCTTTTGCTGAACTGCCAGATGTCGATAATGTCGCCATTAAGAACGATTGTTTTGGGGTTGATGCTGCGCAGATAATGCAGCAGTTCTTTGGCGTGGCAGCCATAAGTACCAAGATGGACATCCGAAAGCACCAATACATCCACTTTTCTTCTCTTACCTTTTGAATGCTTGCCATTTGGGATAGGATTTTCCATATATAAAGATTATCATCGCATATGAATTCTATATTAACGGAATATGAACTGTGTGTTAAGTTGCGTAATTTGCGGACGCTCAAAAAAGAACTATGACGATCAAAGACCAGTTCAGGGAATTATATAACCAGGAATCGCTGCTCGTGCATTCGCCGGGGCGCATTAACCTTATCGGTGAGCACACAGATTATAATGAGGGCTTTGTAATGCCGGCTGCAATTAATAAATATGTGAACCTGGCCTGCGCCAGGCGCCCTGATGATATTATTTCGATGTATGCCGTGCAGTTTGGAGAGAAGGTGGAAGTGCGTCTCAGCGACATTAAGGCTATCGATGACAGCTGGACCAATTATCCACTTGGTGTGGTAGACCAACTCGTTAAGCGGGGCTTTCCTGTTGGCGGGTTTAATATGGCGATAGATGGTCACGTGCCTACGGGTGCCGGTCTTTCCTCTTCTGCGGCTATAGAATGTGCCGTATGTTTTGCATTGAAGGAGCTGTTCGATATAAAACTCTCGAAATGGGATATTGCGCTGATCGCGCAAAAGGCCGAGCATACTTTTCCTGGCGTGCAATGTGGCATCATGGATCAGTTTGCCAGCGTTTTTGGTCAGCAGGATACCGCGCTGCGGCTCGATTGCCGCTCGCTGGAATTTGAGGAAGTGCCGCTGAACCTTCACGGGTATAAGATCGTGCTGCTGAATACAAATGTGAAACATTCACTTGCCTCCTCTGCCTATAATACGCGCCGCGAAGAATGTGCAGCAGGTGTGGCCCTTGTGCAGGAGCATATTTATGGTGTCAGTTCGTTGCGCGATGTAACTATGCCCCTTCTCGAACAGTATGTGAAAGATCCGCTGATTCATCAGCGGTGCCGGTTTGTGATCGAAGAGAATGCGCGGGTGGAAAAAGCAGTGCGGCAATTAAAGAAGGGCAATATTGAAGGGTTGGGCGAACAGATGTACCGGAGCCATACGGGCCTGAGCAAAGAATACGAGGTGAGTTGCAAAGAGCTCGATTATCTTGTGGATGCCGTAAAAGATAATCCGCTTGTGGCAGGAGCCCGGATGATGGGAGGCGGATTTGGTGGCTGCACGATAAATATTATCCGCGAAGGCGCGGTAGATGAGCTGATACAGTATATTAGTGAAAATTATCAGCGCGACATGGGTAAGCCGCTTACGGCTTATGTAGCGGTTACCTCTAATGGAACAGAAATCATAAATGAAAATTCAATTGGATGAAAAAACAATTCCTTGCCATTGCCACTATCGCCCTATCCTTTGCCTGCAACGATGCTTCGCAGGAACGACTGGAATCATTAAAGACCGATAGCGTTAGCAGGCCCGTGGCAGAACCTGCTGAGAAAAATGTTTTTACCATCACCAATAAAAATAATGTAAAAGCCGAATTCACCACGGAAGGGGCAAGATTAATGAGTTTATGGGTGCCCGACAAAAACGGGCAGATGACCAGTGTGGTAATCGGGTTCAATACGCCCGAAGAGTTTGGAAAATCGAAAGAGCAATATTTCGGCGCCACTATCGGCCGTTATGGCAACCGGATCAACAATGGCAGGTTCACCCTCGAAGGAAAACCTTACCAGGTTACCATCAACAATGGAAAGAATATGTTACATGGAGGAATAAATGGCTTTCAGCGTAAAACCTGGAAAGCTGTTCAGCCCGATGATCATACCATCGTATTCACTTATCTTTCAAAAGACGGCGAGGAAGGCTTTCCCGGAAATCTGGATGTTAAAGTGACGTACAGCCTCAACGACAGCAATGATCTGAAAATGGAATACAACGCCACTACCGATGCGCCAACGGTAGTGAATCTTACCAACCATGCTTTTTTCAACCTGAATGGCGAGGGTAGCGGAACCATCCTTAATCATATTCTGCAGATCAATGCAGATCGCTACACGCCTGTGGATACTTCACTAATCCCCCTGGGGAAACTGGCCCCCGTGAGCGGAACGCCATTTGATTTTCGCAAGCCGGAAGAGATTGGCAAGCGCATCAATGACAAGAACGAACAACTGAAGGCCGGGGGCGGTTATGATCATAATTTCGTGCTCAACGGCGGCAGGGGAATGAAAAAAGCAGCCACTCTTATCGGGGATGAAAGCGGCATCGTAATGGATATTTATACAGAGGAGCCGGGCCTGCAATTTTATTCCGGTAACTTTATGAAGTCGAGGAACCGCCTGCGCAAAGGGAATGATGATTACCGGACCGCTCTTGCGCTGGAGACACAACATTTTCCCGATTCGCCCAATCAGCCATCTTTTCCTTCGACCGAATTAAAGCCCGGCGAGCAATACCATACGGTTTCCATCTATAAATTTTCGGTGAAGAAATAAGCCGGAAATACATTCATCCCTATTGTGGTGCGCGCGGTCAGCGCGGCAGGCTTAATGGGAGATAGCCCGGCCGTCATCGCGGTAGCGTAAAAAGGCCCGATTATTGCATTTTGGTTAAATGAGGTCAGCGGAAGGATTTTGATAAACATTTGGGTTATTTTTATTTTTCATCAAAATTTGTCATAAATGAAAAAGATCTTCCTGGCAATATTTGCCTTAATGATGCTGGGCCTTACTTCCAATGCACAGACTCAACCCAAAAAAGCCAAAACAGAAACGACGAAAGCCGTTAAGACCACCGACGCTAATGGCACCGTGTTGAAGAAAGATGGTACTCCGGATAAAGCTCGATCAACTCATCAACCTCGTAAAGGAACATGCCGGTGCGGCCATTAACAACAATCCGGCGATCCCTGCCGATAAAAAAGAGGATGCCATTGCTGTAACGGGCTCTTCCATTGCAGGCGGGCTGCAGGAACTGCTTTCGAAAGGTGGCGCCGGCGTTACCGACCTGATGAAGTTGTTTGCCGGAAAGGAAAACCCGGGCGAGAGCCCCGTAACGCAGCAGGTGAGTGATTCGGTTACCCAGAACCTTTCTTCGAAGCTGGGCATACCGGCTTCCCAGGCAGGCAGCATCGCTTCCTCCATCATTCCTTCTATCCTGGGCGGACTGGTGAATAAAACAAATGATCCGAATGATCATAGTTTTAATATCCAGGATATTTTCAACCATTTCAGCGGTGGAAAAACTTCCGGTTTGGATGTCAGCTCGGTTCTGAACAAATTCAAGGGCAGCCTCGACAAGGATGGTGACGGTGATGTGGATCTCAACGACCTTACTGCAATGTTTAGCGGTGGTGGCGGAATAGGTGGAATTATGGACAAGGTAAAAGGAATGTTCAAATGAATTAATGCGCATATTTGCGCATGAAATATTCGCAACCGCTGGGCATCTTCGCCGCTATCCTGCTACTTTGTTCCGGGTTTATGCACTGGGCATGGTATCCCGATCTTCAGAAATACTTTACCGGGTTCTTTTCGGAAAATAATATTTACGGAAAACCGGGTAAAGTATTTTTCTTTTTTGTTATTCCTGCTATCGTGCTTTTTCTTATACCCCGTATCTGGGCGAAGAGAATAAATATTTTTTTGTGCGCGATCATATTGTCTTATGCCATAAAATGCTTTATTCTTTTTTCTGCTTGCTACCGTGGCATCTGCCCGGAGAAGCAGGCGGGGTTATGGTTAATGCTGATTTCATCTGCATTGATAATGGCATTTTCGCTGTTCCCGGATAATAAAGTAAAACAGAAAGAAAAAGGATAATTAATCTATTGCATTGCCCGGAGGCTTTCTCCGAGGATGCTTACTGCTTCATTTACCTGTGTTTCGTTGATAATAAGGGGTGGCGCCAGCCGGATCTTGTCGCCATGAGTGGGTTTAGCCAGCAGGCCCCTGTCTTTCATTTTCAGGCAGAGATCCCAGGCTGCATTTTTATCCGGATGATTGATGACTATCGCGTTCAACAATCCTTTTCCCCGCACAAGAGAAATTAATGGAGATTGCAGCTCTTCAATACTTTTTCGCAGCAGCACACCCATCGCTTCCGCATTTTCTGCGAGCTTTTCATCGTTCAGCACGTTTAACGAGGCGATTGCAGTGGTACAGGCCAGCGGGTTTCCGCCATACGTAGAGCCGTGCTCGCCGGGGCGGATCGTGAGCATGATGGCATCGTCGGCCAGTACCGCCGATACGGGCAGCATGCCTCCACTTAATGCTTTACCCAGAATTAAAATATCGGGTCTTACATTTTCGTAATCGCAGCAAAGCATGCGACCGGTTCTGCACAAGCCGGTCTGGATTTCATCGGCGATAAACAACACATTGGCGTCTTCGCAATATTGTTTGGCTTTAGACAGATATCCTGCATCAGGAACCACTACTCCCGCTTCTCCCTGGATGGGTTCCACGAGAAATCCCGCCACGTTTTTATCGCTTAGCGCTTCCGATAAAGCGTGCAGGTCATTGAATGGAATGATCTGAAAGCCCGGCATATAAGGGCCAAAGCCCGAATAAGCTGCGGGGTCGCTGCTAAAAGAAATTACAGAGGATGTGCGGCCATGGAAATTGTTTTTACAAACAATTATTCTTGCTTTGTTTTCGGGGATGTCCTTTACATCGTAGGCCCAGCGGCGGCAGAGCTTGATCGCTGTTTCCACTGCTTCAACCCCGGTATTCATCGGGAGCACTTTGTCGTACTGGAAAAAGCCGGTGATAAACTTTTCATATTCGCCCAGCCTATCATTGTAAAAGGCACGTGAGGTAAGCGTAAGCTGTTTTGCCTGTTCAATAAATGCTGCGGTGATTTTGGGATGGCAGTGTCCCTGGTTGACAGCCGAATACCCGCTTAAGAAATCAAAATATCTTTTTTCTTCCACATCCCAGACATACACGCCCTGGCCCCTGTGCAATACCGCAGGCAGGGGATGGTAGTTATGTGCGCCGTATTTTTCTTCGAGCTGAATATAATCTAATGCACTGGGATCCAGGCTTTGAACCGGGTTCATAAAAAATAAATTAAAATGAATGAGAGGATTTGCTGAAAAGTATTAAAAGAAATTACCCCCGGGGATGATCGAGAAAATCGAGGTTAAATGCAAGGAATGCCGGTATGTGAGCAGGAAAGATGATAAAATAATTTTTTCAAAGGTAACTAAATAATCCGATAGTTCCGGTAGTCGAAGAAACGCCTGCCGGTAAGTTTTTCCAGCCAGTGCATGAGCCGGCCTTTGAAAGTAAAATTTTTATGCGTGATATCGTGATCGAAGGTCCAGTTCTGGCGCGCTACCCGATCCTGCATTACAGCGGGATGGGTGCCGGTAAACCGGGTTAAAGAATCGATTCCGGAATAATCAAACTGCTCTGTTGCTTCCTTCGAGATTTTGTTCGCCATGGAATGGCCATCATATAATTTTTCGAAGCCCAGAATTTTTTGCAACTGGAACTTCGGGTGCTTCACCCAGCCGTAATGATAAACATAGGCGTCAATTTCCTTTACCCGTAATTTCCTCCCATTTTTACGAAACCCCTGTGCATCGCGGTAGGAATAAATTTCCGGGTCATTTCTTACTATTCGTATCTCGTGATCGTACCATTTGCGTGTGTCTCCCACATAATCGTAGCTGCCGTAGAAATGTTTGTATTTAAACAGCAATCCTTCTACTTTTTTATCTTCTTTGTATTTCTCCATCGCCGCACGGATAGCGCCGTAATATTGTTCATGTATTATTTCGTCTCCCTGAATATAAAAGCACCAGTCGGCATCTTTGGGTATATGCCTGAATGCTTTGTCGGTTTCAGCGGCCAGCACTTTTCCGCCCTGCAATAAATTCTCATCCCATACGGAGTGGATGGTTTTTATTTTATCGGAATGAATGGACCGGATCAATTCTTCGGTGCTGTCTTCAGAATTTCCCAGGTTGACAATTACTTCATCGCACAACGGAAGTATCGAGCGTATCGCTTCAGTTACCGGGTAATCATATTTTACCGCATTACGAATAAATGTAAAGCCAACAACTTTCACGATCTATTTTAATTGATATAATTTATAATGAGCCGGTATTCTGCGGAGATCCGGCTTTTTTTTATCCTCGAAAATTCCGTACACGCATGAGCCCGTTCCGGTTAATGATGCGTATTCAGCGCCGGCTTCGTAGAGCAGCTCCCTGATTATTTTTAATGCCTCATATTCTTCAAAAACAGGCGCCTCAAAATCATTGATCAGATTATTCTTCCAGGCCGATACGGGCAAATGTATAATTTTCTCCAGCGAAGGGCCGGCTTTTCGGGATGCACCGTCTTTCTGCCGGTTCGAGGCAAGTTTTTCAAATGCCCGGGCGGTGCTGACAGGAATGCCGGGATGAACAAGCACAAAGTAATAATCTTTCAGTGTCAGGGTTATTTCTTTCATTATTTCTCCGCGTCCGGTTGCGATACATGGTTTATTGATAATGAAAAACGGGCAGTCGCTTCCCAGCAGCAGGGCGTAATGTTGCAGTGTTGCTGAGGAAAGATTGAGGTTGCAGAAAGCATTAATAAGAAGCAGGGCGTGTGCGCCGTCTGAAGATCCGCCACCGAGGCCGGCTCCCGTAGGAATGCTTTTCAAAAGCTGCATGGAGAGCGGGGGCAGTGTAAAATCGTTTTTCAGTAACTGCCAGGCCTTATAGCAAAGATTATGTTCTGTTTTGCCTGGAACCATGTCTCCGAATAGTTCCAATTCGAACTCCTGACCGGATTGATTCTTTGGCTTATTTATTTCCAGCGCGTCTTTGAGGGAGAGGGGGTAGAATACTGTTTCGATGTCGTGATAACCGTCGCTTCTTTTACCGGCAACCCGCAGGCCCAGGTTGATCTTGCAATTGGGAAAAACTATCAAGGCTGCAGGTTAAGTTTAGAACTATGGTTATCTTTTTTTCCGGCTATTGATCTCGTCCCGGATGGCGATGGCCCGGATATAGTCTTCCTGGTCGAGAACCTCGTTGAGCAGGTTGTTCAGTTCTTCCACGGAAAGTGCACGGAGGTCATCGCTGGAACGGGCCGTCTCGGTGGCAATGGCCTCGCTGCGGGCGATTTTTTTCTTCCCGGAAGAGTCTTCCATCAGGATGCCTGCGCTTTCCAGGATATTGTCGTAGGTATAGATCGGGCAGCCGAAACGGACGGCGAGAGCCAGCGCATCGGAAGTGCGCGAATCGATCTCTACGGTATCGTGTTCACTGATACAGAGCAGTTTAGAATAAAAAATACCTTCCTGCAGGTCGCAGATAATGATCTCCTGCAGGTCGATATTAAATGCGTTCATAAAGTTTTTCATCAGATCGTGTGTCAGGGGCCGGCTGGGGTGCATTTTTTCGAGCGCTACAGCGATGGCCTGGGCCTCGAAGCCTCCGATGACGATGGGCAGTCTGCGTAAGCCGTTCACCTCACCTAATACCACTGCGTACGAATGAGTTTGGGTAATGCTATGCGAGAGAGCAACTATTTCCAGTTCTATTTTCTTCATGAGATCCTTTTCCCGATTTAAACTGCCTTCCGGGTCGATTATTGATTAAAAATAATAACCACAAACGTACAGGATTTTATCCAAAAAATGGCTCTGAATGCCTTACGTAGTGCCTATAATCTCTTAATGGCGTCAATCATTTTCGGCACTATTTCGAAAGCATCGCCCACTATCCCGTAGTCCGCAGCTTTAAAGAACGGGGCCTCGGGATCTTTGTTGATAACGACGATAATTTTGCTGCGGTTCACGCCCGCCAGATGCTGGATGGCGCCGGAGATACCGATAGCTATGTATAGATTGGGTGCTATGGCGAGACCCGTCTGCCCCACGTGTTCATGATGCGGCCGCCAGTCCGAATCCGCAACCGGGCGGCTGCAGGCAGTGGCGGCGTGGAGCACATGCGCCAGTTCCTCGATCATTTTCCAGTTTTCCGGCCCCTTCAAGCCACGGCCCCCACTCACCACGCGTTCTGCTTCGCTCAGGGGAATTTCTCCTTTCACTTTGTTTTCTGCAACCACTTTGGTTTTTGCTGCCGGCAGCGTCATGTTTACGTTTACCACTTCTGCCGTACCCCCCGTTTCCGCTACCGAAAAAGCATTCGGGTTCAGTGCTATTATCTTTATATCGGTATTGATGGCAACATGGGCGAAGGCCTTTCCCGAGAAGACATTTTTCTTAACGGAAAAGCCGTTCGATGTATCGGGAAGTGCGACTGCGCCGGAAACGAGCCCGGCTTTTAACCGCGCCGATAATCTTGGCGCTATTGCTTTTCCATGCAGGTTGTTTGAAAATACGATCACATTTGCGCCTGTGCTCCTGGCCACATCGGCGATGATCTGCGTATATACCTGACCGTCAGGATGGTTGAGTGCGGGATCGGCAATATGGTGAACTTTTTTCAGTCCGTATTTTCCAAGCGTGGCCGGGTCTTCACTGATGGTTCCCAATAAAACTCCTTCGGCAGTCGTGCCCAGCTGCCCGGCTATTTTTACCCCGTAAGAAATCGCTTCCGGGGTTGTTTTTTTTATGGTATTGTCCGATTGGTCGATGAATACTAAAACAGGCATGGCAATGGTTTAATGTTAGATAACTTTCGCTTCTTCTTTTAACAGGCGGATAAGCTCGGCAGGATTGTCTGCCGGAATAAGTTTCACCCCGGCTTTTGGCGGCGGGGTTTCAAAGGAAACAATGCTGGTGAGCTGATCGGCGGCCACAGGTTCAGAAACTTTTAAGGGCTTTGTTCTGGCTCCCATAATTCCTTTCATGTTCGGGATACGTTGCTCGGCCATTCCTTTCTGGCAGCTTACCACCAGCGGAAGGCTGGCTTCTACCGTCTCATCTCCACCTTCAATTTCGCGTGTTACGGTGGCCGTTGTCCCATTTAATTCAAATTTGGTGGCAAGGCTGATAAAGGGAAGATCGAGTAGTTCTGCAACCATGCCGCCTACAGAAGAGCTGTTGTAGTCGATGGTTTCCTTGCCGGTAAAAATAAGATCATAATTTCCCTGTTTCGCGATCTCCGCAATCTGTGAGGCCACAAAAAAACTATCCTGGCTGGAAGAGTTGACACGGAAAGCTTCTTCACCACCCAGTGCAAGGGCCTTGCGGATAATTGGCTCGGCGTCCGCAGCGCCTACTGTTACGAGGTGGATAACAGTGGAGGGATCTTTTTCTTTAAGTTCGATTGCTTTTACCAGGGCGTACCATTCATCGTAAGGATTAATGATCCATTGCACGCCGGCTTCCGCGAATTTCGTATTGTTATCAGTGAAGGCTATTTTTGCCGTTGTGTCCGGCGTTTTGCTGATACAAACTAATATCTTCATATCGATCGTGGTTTGTTGTTGGTCCGGCAAAGATAATAGCGAATACCAGTAATTTATTTATTGTTTTAAAATGGACAGAATCGCTAAACTGAAGGAGTTTTTAGCTGCCACGCCGCAGGATGCTTTTCTGCAGCATGCACTGGCCCTGGAATACATAAAGCTGGGTGATGATGGAGCCGCCCGATCACTCTTTGAAGACATCCTGATGCGGGCGCCTGATTATGTGGGCTCTTACTATCATCTGGCCAAATTGCTTGAGCGCGCGAGCGAGCAGCAACTGGCCGCCGGCTGGTATGAGAAGGGCATGCACGCGGCGAAAAAGGCCGGCGATAATCATGCCCTTAATGAACTGCGAATGGCTTACGAGGAACTGGTTGACTAGGAACGAAGGGGTTTCAAATTAATTGATCCATGCACAAACAATTCATTGAAAATATCAGGGCCCATCAACTTTTTGATACTGCTGATAAATTGATTATCGCTGTAAGCGGCGGTGTGGATTCTGTTGTGCTCTGCGAATTGTGTTACCGATCCGGATTCTCATTTGCTATGGCGCACGCTAATTTTCAACTGAGGGGCGAAGAAAGCGAAGCCGATGAGCAGTTTGTAAGAGCGCTGGCCGAAAAATATAATGTTCCGGTTCATGTAAAATTATTCGAAACACGGCAGTATGCAGCCGCAGGTAAGGTGTCGGTGCAGGTGGCGGCGAGAGAATTACGCTACGCGTGGTTTCATGAATTATTAAACAGTGGTTTCAGGTGGTTATTAACTGCTCATCATGCCGATGATAATATCGAAACGATGCTGATGAACTTTTTCAGGGGAACGGGTATTTCCGGATTGCGGGGAATTCTTCCCAAAGCGAATCATACGATCAGGCCACTGCTGCCTTTCACGAAAGAAACGATCCTGGCTTTTGCTAATGAAAACGGGTTGCACTGGCGTGAGGATAGTTCTAACGATTCCGATAAGTACACAAGAAATTATTTTCGTCATCAACTGGTCCCGCTTGCTAAATATATTTACCCCGAAGCAGAAAACAATCTGCTGCAGAATGCTCCCCGGTTAAGAGAGGCAGAGGAGCTGTATCTCCAGGCCATTGCGTTGCATAAGAAACGATTAATGGAAGTGCGGGGAAATGAAATTCACATACCGGTTTTAAAATTGAAGAAGGCGATCCCGTTGAGAACGATCCTGCATGAGATCATCAAGCCCTTTCATTTTTCTGCTCACCAGTTGGATGACGCGCTGAAACTGCTCGATGCCGGACATGGGAAATTTATTAAATCGGCCACACACCGAATTATACGGAATCGTGACTGGCTGATTATTACGGAGAACGAAAATGCACGACCTGATTTTTTAATTATAGAAAAGGATCAGTCTGAAGCGGGTGGTGGAGTATTAAAAATGAATTATTCCGGCAGTCCTGAAATTTCGAAAGACCCGTTTACCGCCTCGCTGGATGCGAAAGAAATGAACTATCCGCTGCTGTTCCGTAAATGGAAGCAGGGTGATTATTTTTATCCACTGGGTATGCCGAAGAAAAAGAGAGTCTCCCGGTTTCTGATCGATCTGAAGCTGTCACCGACGGAAAAGGAAAAAGTGATGGTTTTGGAATCGGGAAAAAGGATTTGCTGGGTGGCGGGTCTGCGTATCGACGATCGTTTCAGGATCACTCCTTCGACAAAGAAAATGCTTGAAATAGTTTTCGACCCTCAGGTGTTAAAATAATACCGCACACCTTCAATAAATTCCTGTACGGCATTATAATGGCCGGAAAAGACGCCGGCGACAATCAAAAAAGCTACTCCGAATAATGCGCCCCAGATATGGGCCGAATGGTTGATATTATCCGCTCCTCTTTTGTCGAGCCAGGCAGAAATGATCAGGTATAAGGGACCGAAAATAAAGCCGGGAATAATGGGAGGAAGGATGAAAAGCCCCACTTTAACATAGGGGGCAATCATCAGTCCTGCGAACACCACTGCAGAAACAGCCCCTGATGCGCCAAGGCTGCGATAATAGGAGTTATTTCTATTGCGGAAGTAGGTGGGTAACAGCGAAACAATAAGCGCCAGGATATACATTACCACATACAGGAGCTTTCCGTTTGCCCCGAATATCTCTTCGAATTTATCTTCCACAAATTTTCCAAACAGATAAAGGGAAAGCATGTTGAAAATCAAATGCCCCATGTCGGCGTGAATAAAGCCACAGGTAATAAAACGGTAATATTGCCGGTTATCGGTTACCGCAGGCGGATAAAAGATGAGGTCATTCATTATCTTATCATTCCTGAAAGCAGCAAAGGAAACTAAAGCCGTAATAATGATAATGAGCACGGTGATAGAGAGCATCCGCTTTTTCGGTAAAGATAGGTATTAGCTATGATGGTATTTTTCATTTCTCATGATGGTGCATGCACGATATACCTGCTCTGCCAGGATCAGCCGCACAAGCTGATGAGGAAAAGTAAGCTCCGATAACGACCAGGTATAATTTGCCCGTTTGAAAACAGCCTGATCAACGCCATATGCTCCGCCAATAAGGAAAATGATTTGCCGTACGCTTTCGTTTGCGCGTGATTGTAAGAAAGCGGCCAATTGCGCAGAGCTGAACGATTTGCCCCTTTCGTCCAGCACCACCAGACAGTCGCTGTCATCGAGTGATTTCAGTATGCTTTCCGCTTCTTTTTTCTTCAGGCCGTCCCCGGTAAGCATGCCGGCATTGCGGGGTACTGGTATGATCTTCCAGGAAACGCCGAAATAATTACCGATTCTCCTGGTAAAATCGCTGACGCCGGTCTCCACATACGGTTCGTGGGGCCGCCCTACCGACCAGAATTGCATTTTCATCGGGCAAAAGTACGTATTACACAAAGGCGGCGTTGTCTGCATCACTGCCTTAAAGGCAGGATAGCAGCAATACTATACGGAAGAACCGCGAATGAGCCTTAACAGGATCGCAATAACCGCGATGACGAGAAGAATATGGATTATACCGCCGGCATGATAACCGAGAAATCCGATCGCCCAGATGATAACCAGCACGACAGCAATTAAATATAAAATGTTTCCCATGATGCATTTTTTTTGTTAATTAGAAATGTGATACGCAGATTAACTGATTAAAAATGCTTGCCATTGCAAAAACATACTGTCAAAAATTAGTTAAATGCTTTTTTTTCAATTCCTGGGGAAATGTTTCTACACTCGTAATTTAATTTGGATTTAATGATAAGATTAAAATTCTATTACAACCCGAAAATTTGTCTCCTGCCAAATCTGAATTTGGTATGTTTATTACTAATACTAAGTTCTTTACTTTAATAATAGTACCTAATGAGCAAAACGATAATAGTGTCTAACAGGCTGCCAGTGAAGCTCACGGATAACAATGGTGAGCTCGGCTTTGTGACAAGTGAGGGGGGGCTGGCGACGGGACTGGGATCGGTGTATCAGAAATCAGGAAATGTATGGGTTGGATGGCCGGGAATGGAAATCACGGAATCCGAACAGCAAATAAAGGTAACGGATGAGCTTGATTCACAAAACCTGAGGCCGGTTTTTCTCACTCAGGAGGAAATTAATAATTATTATGAAGGATTTTCGAATGAAATACTATGGCCGGTATTTCATTACATGCCTACGTATGCACGTTACCACCAGCATTACTGGGATTCTTACCTGGCTGTAAACCGGAAATTTCGTGATTCTGTTCTGGAAATTGCCGAGGCGGGCGACGTAATCTGGATACACGATTACCAGCTACTGCTGCTGCCGGGGCTGCTTCGTGCAGTGTTGCCGGATGTCACGATCGGCTTCTTTCAGCATATTCCCTTTCCCAGTTATGAATTATACCGGCTGATACCCTGGCGTAATGAATTGCTGGAAGGAATACTGGGAGCGGATCTTATCGGCTTTCATACTTTCGACGACGCGCGGCATCTCGTGCAGTCGACACGGCGGCTGATGCCTTCGGTAGCCGCTTCTTCCAACGAGATTAGTTACAATGACCGGACAATTGTTGTGGATAGTTTCCCGATGGGTATCGACAACACAAAATTTCAAAACCTTATCAGTTCGCAGGCAGTACAGGACCAGATGCAGACCCTGGATAAAAGTTTTAGAGATATTCAGATCATTTTATCAATCGACCGTCTTGATTATACCAAGGGGATTTTGCAGCGATTGCAGGCCTATGAACTCTTTCTGCAGCAGAGTCCGGAGTATATGGGCAGAAACGTATTGTATATGATCGTGGTGCCTTCCAGGGATAACGTGCCTCAATACCGCGAGCTGCGCGATGAGATCGATAAAGTGGTAGGCAGTATTAATGCGCGCTACCGCACTATCGACTGGCAGCCGATATTTTATTTTTACCGGTCCTTTCCGGTGGAAGAATTGTCTGCCCTGTATTGCAAGGCCGATGTGTGCCTCGTTACGCCGATGCGGGATGGGATGAATCTTGTTTGTAAGGAATATATTGCCAGCAGGCAGAACAATGACGGCGTGCTGATTCTAAGTGAAATGGCGGGTGCGTCGAAGGAACTGGTTGATGCGCTTATCGTGAACCCGAATAATATCGGTTCCATTGCGACAGCTATCAGGGAGGCGTTGAATATGCCTGAAAAAGAACAGGCCAGGCGGATGAATATGATGAAGGATATTGTTTCGAAATTCAATATCGGCCACTGGGTGAAATTGTTTATAGCGAAATTGAATGAAGTGAAGCAGATGCAGCTATCGATGTATGCGAAAAGAATTAATAATCCGACAAGACTGAACATTAAGAATTTCTATGTTCATACGAATAACCGGCTGATATTCCTGGATTACGATGGAACGCTTGTAGGTTTTAAAACCAATATAGAGCAGGCTGCCCCCGACCAGGAGCTTTGCGACCTGCTGAAACATTTATCGAGCGACAAATCCAACCGCGTGGTTATTGTGAGCGGCCGGGACCCGAAATTCCTGGAGCGCTGGTTTGGATCGCTGCCGATTGATATGATTTCCGAGCATGGCGCCTGGACCAAAATACACGGTCACGAATGGCAAAATGCGCCTAATCTGAATTCGTTATGGAAGAAAGATATTTATCCCGTACTGGAATCGTTTACCGACAGAACGGCTGGTGCATTTATTGAAGAAAAAGACTATTCGCTGGCGTGGCACTATCGTAAAGTGGAAGACAGCCTTGGTGAATTGCGTACGAGCGAGCTGGTTAATACATTAAGATATCTCGCAGAAGATAAGGGTCTCCAGTTATTGCATGGCAACAAGGTGATCGAGATTAAGAACGTAGAGGTTAATAAAGGAAAGGCGGCTTTGAATTTTTTGCAGGACAGTGAATACGATTTTATCATGGCGATTGGCGACGATTATACCGATGAGGATATTTTTAAATCACTGCCGCCAACGGCCATCAGTATAAAAGTGGGCAATAATGTATCCGCCGCACGATACTTTATAGGAGATTTTATGGATGTGCGTGGATTTCTGAAGGATCTTTCCCTGAATGGAAATGTAGATGCTCCTGCAACTACAAGAATATAGGCACGTCCAGTTTCATGGCGATGCGATAAGCCGCGTTCATCAGGCCTACATGGCTGTAAGCCTGTGGAAAATTGCCCCACTGGCTGCCATCCGCTTCATCCACATCTTCGCTGAATAGGAGAAGATGGTTTGAATATTTGAGCAGGTTTTCGAATTCTCTTATTGCATCGTCCATTCTGCCTACGCATGCGAGCGCTTCCACATACCAGAACGCACAAATGAGGAATGTTGTTTTGGGTTTTCCAAAATCGTCGGCATGCAGGTAGCGGTAGAACAGTCCTGTTGGCGTACGTAATTCTTTTTCAAGTGCCGCCAGGTGGTCGCGCGCTTTCTGGGAAGCCGGATCGATATAATTCATCATAATCAGTTGCAGCGTACTGGCGTCGAGATAGGGGCTACCCTTGGCGTGCGTATAAACTTTTCTTTGTGGATCATAGCATTCTTCAATATGTTTTGCCGCTCTTTCTTTAAGTGAAATAGCTCTCGACAATAATTTCTCGTCGCCGATCAGCCGGGCCATTTTTTCTGCGGCGCAGCATCCGGCCCATTGGAATAAATTGCTGTAGGCGTGGCGGTTGGCCATATTTCTGAATTCCCAGATGCCGGCGTCTTTTTCGTCTATTGTAGCTTCGATTTTAGATAGGACCGTATCGATCCAGCGCGCTGAATCTTTTCTTTCCTGAAAAACGAAACGGTGATCCGTATAGAGTGGAAGCAGGGAAATGAGCACCTGTCCGTAAATATCGTTTTGAACATGTTCGTAAGCCTGGTTGCCGATACGCACTGGCTGGTTGTTCATATAACCACTGAGGTCGGGTAATATTTGTTCCGTGAGCTTTTTTTCGCCCGTAATCCCGTATAGCGGCTGATACCGTGATCCTTCGGAGAAGCAGATATCCGTTATATAGTGGAAATATTTTTCGAGCTCTTCGAAATGCCCGATATGGTTTAAGGAGGTGATCACATAAAACGTATCGCGTAACCAGCAGTAGCGGTAGTCCCAGTTGCGGCCGCTGCCGTTCGATTCGGGAAGGCTGGTAGTGCTGGCGGCGATGATGGCGCCGGTATCTTCATACTGGTGGATTTTAAGCGTTAACGCGGAGCGGATCACAAAGGGCTGGTAAAACTGGACGATAGATGAATGTTTGATCCAGGTGCGCCAGTATTCGGTAGTCTCACGCAGAAAATTTTCGGCGGTACTTGCCAGCGGGGCCTCAAGTGGCGCTCCGAAACTGAGCAGCAGGTAACGCGTTTCATTCAGCATGAAATAGTTTCCATCCAGGATATAACTGACAGGGATATTCGTAGTCAGGCGTATCCTGTCGCCGGAGCCCATATATTCGATATGATTGCTTCCCCGTACTGCGTCAAGGGTGCGGGAGCCATACTCATAAACAGGCTTGCACGTAACTTTTATTTTGGGCATTCCTTCCAGCAATTCGATTTTCCGGATCAGCATTAGTGGCTTGAAATACCTGTCGTATTGATGAAAGCGCGGTGCAAAATCCGTTACCCTGTATTTACCCTCTTCGGTGAAAATTTCCGTACAGAGGATATTTGTGTTTTCGCGATAATATTGCTTTGAGGTGTATTCGCCCGCGGGTAATATGGAAAATTCACCGCCTTTTTCTTTATCGAGCAGTCCTCCGAAAACGAAAGAGCTGTCAAAACGGGGCCAGCAGAGCCAGGTTACATTGGTATTTATATTTACATGGGCCAGGTAGGCGCAGTTGCCAATAAGCCCGGCATGGTAAGTATGTTTTTCCATTCGTATTTACATATCAAAAGCTATTCCAACAGGGGCAAGTTAAAAGTAAAAACTAAAAAGTTAAAAACGGGGCAGGCAATTTTAATTTAACCTGGCCTGGTCGAGAAAATTAGGGATCACATGAGAGTAGGTCCACTTGATTTTATCAGGATCGCCGAGTTGTTCAATCATAGACTGCCATTTTTCAAACCCTATATTGCTGATTACGCTTTGTTTTTTATCGTCGCGCTGCAAATACATGGACATGCCCTCCGCATCGGCTTCGGGATGAAACTGTGTACCCAGCATATATTTGTTAAAGCGTATAGCCATCACCGCACGTTCGAGCGGCACATGTGGTCTTTCTTTCTCAATAGCCAGTATGGAGGCGCCGATCCTCGCAAGATGCGAGTGGTCGGGCTCCACAACCTGGTAATCCCTGCTGTCTACAGCATAAAACGGATCATTCAGCCCTTCGAATACAGGTTCATTGTTTTCGATACGATGTACCGGGAATACGCCGAAAGAATTTGATTTTCTTTTTGAAACGCTGCCCACTTCAAAATACCTGCATGCCAGTTGATAAGAGTGGCAAATGAACAGGACATATTTCTTGTGAATGTTGCGGGGATTCCTGTTGTAATTGTCCACCCTTCGTATCCAGTCGAAATAGAGGTTTTCCCAGTCACTGCCTTCGCTGTCGAGGGGTGAACCGGGCCCGCCGCTGGAGATATAGATATCGTATTCGAGACCCGGCAGTTGTTTTTTTAAACGTACTTCGAATTCGTCGGTTGTGAGTGCCAGCTGATGCTCCGCGCTATAGCTTCGGAGAATATCCCTGATGCATCGCATACCCTGGTTGGGCTGGCCCTCATTCATGTCGAGGATGGCCACACGGATCGTTTTGTTTAACGGAGACATGATGCAAAGGTAAGAAAATCATTTTGCGCAAGGGATTTTGCGGGTTCTGCAGCCGTTAAAATACCGCAGCAAGGGGAGGAAAAAAACCATTTATTCATTATGCTGAACATTTATTTTGCTCATCAATAATTTTATAAATTTGTAAACCTAAATTAATGGGAATGATTTACGCTGAAATCGAATTGATCAATGCACTTGATCTTGGGATGGCCAGGCACTATGTGATTGGAGAAGAAGAAGTGAAACGCATGCATGTAAAAATGCTCGTTGACACAGGTAGCGAGTACATGTGCATCAATGAATCTGTCCAGCAACAATTGCAGTTTCCTTTCCGCGAAAAACGAAAAGCTCAACTGGCCAACGGGGATGTTGTTGAATTCGATGTGGTTGGACCGATAGATGTACGGTTCAAAAACAGGATGTGCATTACAACCGCTATGGTTCTTCCGGGAGATAATGAGATGTTACTGGGTGCAATTATTATGGAAGATATGGATGTGCTTATAGATCCTCACCGCCGGGAGCTTATCGTCAATCCGGAGCATCCTTATTATGTTCAGATGAGAGTAAAGACGAAAAGAGCCTGATTTCAGCAGAAAATGCACGGACTTGCCGTCAAAGCTGCTTTACCAATTATAAATATCAATTTCAAAATGCAATCCAGGAGACGAGTTCTTCGAGAAATGCCTGGTCCGTTTCGCCGAATTCGTTGTAATCGGCGCTGTCAATATCCAGCACTGCAATAACTTCATTATCTCTTATAACCGGGACGACAATTTCGGATAATGACAAACTGTTGCAGGCGATATGCCCGGTAAACTGGTTTACGTCCGGCACAATAAGGGTTTTCTTTTCAGCCCAGGCGGTGCCGCATACGCCCTTGCCTTTTTTTATTCTTGTGCAGGCCAGTGGTCCCTGGAAAGGGCCCAGCACAAGCTCGTTGTTTTTTACAAAATAAAATCCCACCCACAGCCATCCGAATTGTTGTTTTAAACAGGCCGTAATATTGGCAAGATTGGCGATAAGATCCGTTTCGCCCGTTATCACTGCTTTTACCTGTGGCAGCAATGATTCGTATTGCTCGTGCTTCGTTCCCTTTATTATTGCTAAGTCTTCTGACATTTTTAGTTTTTTATTTCACGCAAAGCTGCAAAGTGCTGTACAAAGCTGCAAAGCTATCTTCGTGTCTCCTGAATTACTCTTTGCGCCTTTGCGTGAAACGCATTCAAACAACTGTAAAGAGTTGCGTGTGAAACTCACTCCAGGAACTGCGAATGTATATAATCTACAACATTTATCATGTTGCCCGTTTCATTGAAAATTTTTAATTGCCGGTCGGCGCCGGTTCCCATATCCATGATGCGGCTCACGTAATTGATAGCATGCCTGCTGCCCAGCTGATCCACCACATCGTCCACGAAATCTAACAATTCGTGTAGCAGCACGCGGGTGTTTACTTCTTCTTCTTTTCCAAAATCAATTAATCTTCCATCGATACCGTACCTGCTTGCCCGCCATTTGTTTTCATTGATCAATGCACGGCTGTATTGTATAAAGTTGAGATTCTGTGAATGCAGTTTATATATCTTGGCGCAAACGGCCTGGAACAGCGCGGCAATGGCAATGGTTTCCGAAACGGTCATCGGTACGTCGCATATCCTGAATTCGACTGTATTGAAAAACGGGTGCACGCGCAGATCCCACCATATTTTTTTTGCGTTGTCGATACAGTTTGTTTTCACAAGCAGCTTCACGAAGCTGTCGTAGGCTTCCACGCTTTCAAACGTTTCCGGAATGCCTGTGCGTGGAAATTTATCAAAGACTTTTGTACGATATGATTTATAACCCGTTAATCTTCCCTCCCAAAAAGGGCTATTGGTGCTCAGGGCATAAATATGCGGAAGAAAATAGCGCGTTGAATTGGCGATGTGATTGGCCATTCTCCTGTCGCTCATGCCTACGTGCACATGTAATCCGAAAATCAGGTTGCTTCTCGCTGCTTCCTGTAATTCATTTACAATTTCATTGTACCGTACATGATCCGTAATCAGCTGGCTCTGCCAGTGAGAAAAAGGATGTGTACCCGATGCGCCTACCCATAATCCGAGATCGTATGCAATTTCTGAAATCGTTCTTCTTAAATTGGAAACGTCTTTGTATGCTTCATCCACATCCTGGCAGATATCTGTGCCCACTTCTACAACTGCCTGGTGCATTTCTGCTTTCACTTTGTCTTTGATTACCTTCTGGCCTTCGGTAACGATCTTCTGTTCATGGCTTCTCAGTTCCCTTGTCACGGGATCCAGTACCATGTATTCTTCTTCAATACCAAGCGTGAAATGCTGATTGTTGATAGTGCCCATTTACAGTAAGGGTTGTTTGGCGGCTGCTTGTTTGATAAATTTTCCCCAGGTTAAATTATCGGCTCCTTCCTTGTGGTTCATGGCTCTTTCGATGGCATAATTGGCTGCGGTTTCCACCACCCATTCAAAATTATCTTCACCGACGCTCGGCTTGTCGGCATCGGGCGCAGGATTGCAAAAGTCGATGGCATAGGGAACTCCATCACGTACGGCGAGCTCCACGGTATTGAAATCGTAGCCGAGGTATTGATTTATTTTTAGTACGATTTCTTCCATTTGTTTTAAGCGCTCGGGGCTCGCATTAAAATCGCACTGGTATCGCAGGTGATGGGGGTTGCGGGGCTCGTAGTTCATGATGCGGACATGCTTTCCGCCAATACAGTAACAGCGATAATATTCTTCGAATATGATTTCTTCCTGGAGCAGCATGACCAGCTGACCTGTTTCACCATGTTTCTGGTAAAAATCATCGATGCCGTTTATTTTGTAAACATTTTTCCATCCACCCCCTGCAAAGGGTTTCATATAGGCAGGAAAGCCGATATAATTGAAAATGCCATCCCAATCGAGCGGATAGGCCAGGTTGCTGAATGATTTATCGGTGGTGTCGGGAGGTAATTCCCTTGAAGGCAGGAGAACGGTTTTGGGAACCGGCACGCCTATTTTCACGGCCAGGCAGTTGTTGAAAAATTTTTCATCGGCGCTCCACCAGAACGGGTTGTTAATCACCGCAGTTCCGGAAATGGCAGCGTCTTTCAGATAGGCGCGGTAAAAGGGAACGTCCTGCGAAATACGGTCGATTATAACAGCGTATTCACCGGCATCGCCCTGAACCACTTTATCGATGCGAACCGGTTCGGCTACAATTTCCCCGGCATTCTTACTGTTTACCCGGTCAATAAAAGCCATGGGGAAACTTCTTTCCTGTCCGAAGAGAATGCCTATCTTTTTCATAATTAAAAATTGAAATGGGGCGAATTGGTTATACAGAGGTCGCTATCAAATTTATCGGAAGACTATTGAATAAAAAAATTGAATATTGCAGCCTGAAACAGGAAAAAGAGAGCAATGACTGATCAGGAACGTATACAAACAGATGCAATAATAGTCGAGACAAACGAGCTCGAATCGGAATATTTAAACAGGACGGTGCGCGTGGATATTTACAGCAACAATGATGGCGCCGATCCCGAACTGTTGCTGGTGAATGACGGGCAGGATCTCGTAAAGATGGAATTCGGAAAAATGCTGGATTCTTTTTTTGCCGCAAAATTGCTGAAGCCGCTGGTGGTTATCGGTATTCATTGCGGCGAAGACAGGGTGAATGAATACGGGATGGCCGCCGGGCCCGACTACCGGGGGCGCGGAGCATTGGGAAAACCATACCAGCAGTTTATTCTGAATGAATTGCTCCCTGTTATCGCACAGCGGTTCCCTGAATTTTCGTTCCGGAAAAAATCCTTTGCCGGATTCTCCCTCGGCGCATTAAGCGCATTGGATATGGTGTGGAACCATCCTGATATCTTTTCGAAAGCAGCTGTATTCTCCGGGTCATTATGGTGGCGGTCGCTGAGCCAGGATGATAAGAATTATGACCAGGCAGTGCATCGCATGATGCATTCACAGGTGCGCAACAGTGCATTTCGCCCGGGATTGAAGTTCTTTTTCGAATGCGGGGAAATGGATGAGGTATTAGACAGAAATAAAAATGGTGTCATCGATTCTATTGATGACACCATCGATCTTATGCGCGAATTAATCCGTAAGGGCTATCGCGAAGGAACGGATATTTATTATTTACAGATTCCTGACGGAAAGCACGATGTTGCATCATGGGGTCGCGCCATGCAGGTGTTTCTGACCTGGGGCTTCGGTAATAATTAATTGAAAATATATCTCAGCCCCAACTGTATTCCCCACGTACTTGTTGTTGAATAATTCGGCTGGAAAGCAGCTTTCGGGCCGGAAGGATCAAAAGTGAATTTAGGATCGGCCGGATCAAATTTTTCTGCTCCGGTATTATTAGATGCACTGGGCACACCTAAAATTCCCATGTCCTGGAACGTACCATAGGTATAGGAATACCGGTATCCCCACCTTGAATTCAGCAGGTTGAGAAAATTGATGAAGTCGACGCTTAGCTGAATCGTATGCTTTTTTTCGCCGGTGGAAATAATAAAGTCTTCCAGTACGCGCAGGTCCACATTGTGCACCCAGGGTAATGTGGCGCCGTATTTTTCAATATACTGTCCTTTATGCCTGCTTAAATAGTTATCATTATTGATGAAATTAAAAAATGCATCACTCTGTTGTTGTGCCGAATAGGTATTCGTTACTCCGCCACTTGTGACTTTGAACCCATCTACGAATTGTATTTCAGAAGGATTGGCAGGAATATAGATCATGTCGTTGCTTTGTCCATCCCCGTTGATATCGGCTCCATATCGGAACGTATATCTTTCCTGTGATGAGCCCTGGTAGAAAAAGCCGATAGTGGTGGCAAATTTCTTCGCACCATACACAAAACGATAAGAGCCATTGGCCACGATGCGGTGCGGCACGGCATAATTGGAATAGCCGAGCTCGGGCTTATTCGGATTCATAATAATATTATTCGTATTAAATCCGCTGCCCGACTGGTCGGAACCGCCCATCGACAGTTCCTGTGCAAAGGTGTAGGTGTAAGCCAGCCCGCCTTCCCAATTCTTCGCAAACGATTTTTGTACCTGCGCTGTCAGCGCAAGGCTCCCGCCTTTGTTTGTATTATCCAGCACGATCATCTGGTTCACATCCGGATTTAATCGTGTGGCATATACCGGCCGCTTATCAGCTATCCCATTCAGCGTGCCTGTCTGGGCCCCGAGATTGGCATTTCTGAAATAAACATTGTTGATCATCTTTGTATAGATCGCTTCCAGTGTAAATGTCCAATACGGGGCAAAACGGCGATCGACTGCGAGATTGGTTCTCCATACCTGCGGCATTTTAAAATGATGCGCCACCGCGCTGAACGATGAGTTTGCCGGAATAGTAGTGCCCACAGGTGGGGGATTGACAGGAATATAGGTGGTTCTGTCTTTGCTGTACCGGATTTCACTCAGATCCGCGCCTGAAGGCTGGTAGATTGCACGCACCACGCCATCGTCTCCCACCTGGTTAACCAGCCAGATAAAAGGAATGCGTCCCGTGAACAGGCCCGTTCCACCGCGAACGATCGATGTTTTGTCTCCTTCCACGTCATAGGTAAAACCGACGCGGGGCGAGAAAAGCGGTTTCGGATCGGGCCATTTGCTTACATCGAATTTCTCATCGTTGTCATTTTCATCTTTGAAGATAACCTGTTCCAGCGCCGGGTTGCGGGGCGGATGATAGGGATAAAAGGGTTTATCCACCCTTAATCCGTATGTCAGTTTGAATTTATTATTTACCGCCCATACATCCTGCAGATAAATGCCGAGCTGGGAAAATTTTGCCTGCGGCACTTTGATGCCTTTGGGATTGGACGGATCGTATGCAACTGCGAATACGGCAGGCGCTGTATTGTTTAAGAAATCATCGAGTGAATTATACCGGTAATAACTTGGGCCGCCAGCGCTGGTGAATGAATTGGCAAAGGACAACGCTTCGTAACTTACTCCGAAAGTGACGGTGTGCTTTCCCAGGTTCGCGGTAAGGTTATCGGCGATATTAAATGCTTTGTCGCTGATGCTGTTCATATAGGAGAACAGGTCGGTGCCGAAAGAAATATATACGTTGTTCGGATCGCGCATAATATCCACAAAAGGCATGCTGCTGTTGGGAATACGCGCGAGTTCGTTATCCGTGTAAGAGGCGAGCAGCTGGTTGGAGAATACGGAGGTGAAATTTGAATTCAGTTCGGCCACCCCCGATTTTACTTTGGTATTGTTTTTAAAATTGGAGCCCACGTAAGCAAGTCCGCCGGTTGAAAAAGCGCCCCTGCGGCTGTTATTGATGCGATTTGCATTGACACCTGTTACGCTAGAAGAATTAATCTGGTCATCATCGTTGGTTTCGGATTGCGTGTATCGCAGGGTAAGGCGATGTTTACCGGAAATATTCCAGTCCAGGCGGCCCAGTATTTTTTTATTATCGGTTTTAAAATTATAGCCTTCATATCCTCCCGGATCATACTGGTAGGTATTGATGAGATAGGTTCGCAGATTATCGAGATCGCTGGCCAGTACGGCGGTAGCCTGCGGGTTATCATCTGTAGGGCTTTTTTTTGCAACAAAGGTTTGTCCCGGCCGGGTATCTTTTTCTCCTTCATAATTGATAAAGAAAAAAAGTTTGTCTTTAATGATCGGGCCTCCGATGCTTGCGCCATAAATTTTGGTGGATCGGTCGGCGTTGGCAACGGTTAAGCCATTTACTTTATCGCCGTTGAAATTATTGTTGCGATAATAACCGTATACCGTACCGTACCATTTATTTGTTCCTCTTCGGGTTACCGCGTTGATGCCGCCGCCCACAAAGCCCGCCTGGCGCACATCGTAGGGTGCGATATTTACCTGCACCTGGTCGATTGCATCAATGGAGATGGCAGATACGCCACCGCCGGGAATCATTCCATCACCAGAGCGCCCAAAATTATTATTGAATAGAGAACCATCGATGGTGATATTATTGTACCGGGTGTTCATGCCCACAAAGCTATTATTGTTTTGTTGCGGCGTGATGCGCGTAAGGTTGGTAAGGCTGCGCGTAATATTAGGCATATTCTGCACCTGGATATTGCTAATATTAGTCGTGGCGCCCGTTTTTTCCGTGCTCCCGCGCCTTGCTGCGCTCACCGTTACGGCCTGCAGCTCGGTATTCGGGGCGCTGAGCACTGCTGAAATAGTAAATTTTTCACCCAATGGAATTTGAATATCATTTCGTATAAAATCGTCATAACCGATATAGCTGATGCGGATTGAATAAGGGCCTCCCGGTGGCAGGTTTCCCAGGTCGAATAAGCCATCTTTGCGCGAAACGAGGGTGAATACGGTACCGGCAGGCTGATAGGTGAGTACGATTGTGGCGCCCGACAGCGGCTCCGAGTGCTGGTCCCTGATAGTTCCGGTAATGCTGCTGGTTGTTACCTGGGCCATCATAAGAAAAGGGGATAAGGCACAAAGGAAAAAAACTACACACAGTCTGTTGATCATAAACGTCTTTTTTGATAGAATATGAAGGCTTTCACAAATGCTTAACAAAACTAAGCCGTACAGTTCTACCAAAAGCCATACCGGGCAAGAAATCAGAATAAGTTAACTTTGCGGAAATAAGAAACCACATGCTCGACACTATTGAGAGCGCGATCGATGATATCAGGGCCGGAAAGCTGATCATTGTTGTTGATGACGAAGACCGTGAAAATGAAGGGGACTTTATCACGGCTGCCCGCAACGTGAGCCCCGAACTGGTCAATTTTATGAGTAAGGAGGGGCGGGGGCTGATCTGTACCCCTTTACTGGAAGATCGCTGTGAGGAACTGCAATTGGGCTTAATGGTGAATAATAACACGGCGCTTCACGAAACCGCTTTTACGGTTTCCGTTGATCTCCTGGGGCATGGCTGCACCACAGGTATCTCGGCACATGACCGGGCGAAGACCATACAGGCCTTAATCGATCCGGCAACGCGCCCGGAAGACCTCGGCCGGCCGGGGCATATTTTTCCTTTGCGAGCCAAGAGAGGAGGCGTATTGAGAAGGGCCGGACATACGGAAGCAACGATAGATCTGGCACGCCTGGCAGGTTTTGAGCCGGCAGGTGTGTTGGTAGAAATCATGAATGAAGATGGTTCAATGGCAAGGCTTCCAGAGTTGAAGGTGATTGCAGAAAAATTTAATCTCCGGCTGGTTTCGATAAAGGATCTGATCGAATACAGGTTGAAAAGAGATACGCTGATCGATGAGATCGTGCGCGTGGACATGCCGACAAAATATGGTGATTTCAAACTGGTTGCCTATAATGAAAAAGGTACCACCAACGAACACCTGGCGCTGGTAAAAGGGGAATGGGAAAAGGAAGAGCCGGTGCTGGTCAGGGTGCATTCCTCATGCTTCACCGGGGATATTTTGGGTTCGCTCCGCTGCGATTGCGGCGAGCAACTGCATGCGGCTATGAAAATGGTGGAGCAGGAAGGCAAAGGCGTGATCCTCTATATGAACCAGGAAGGCAGGGGAATAGGACTGGTAAATAAATTGAAAGCCTATAAGCTGCAGGAAGGTGGCATGGATACGGTAGAAGCTAATTTGCATCTTGGGTTTCCCATGGATAAAAGAGATTATGGCGTGGGTGCCCAGATCCTGCGCAACCTGGGGATCACAAAAATCCGGCTGATGAGCAATAATCCCAAGAAGCGCGCCGGCCTTTTGGGTTATGGATTGGAAATTGTCGATACGGTTCCGATCGAGATCAAGCCGAATCCACACAATGAAAAATATCTGCAGACCAAGAGAGATAAATTAGGGCATGAAATCCTAAAGGGATAATATCCCTCTCTTATTTTTTCTTTTTCTTATTTTCCAATAATTCTCCGAGCGTTTCAAATTCTCTCCGGTAGCTCAGCGCCGCGCCGGTCCTGTTCTGCTTGCCGCTTGTATTGGAAGTTGCATTAGTAAGAAAATTATAGGAATCCCTGTAAAAGAATGTCAATGCGAGTTTTCCATCCGGGGTAATCTTCCATTCGGCGGTTACATCCGGCAGGAAGGGCAGGCTTTTGGCGGCATTTACCTGGTTTGTATTTAATCCAAAATCGACGGCGCTTCCCAGGGTAAATGTGAGCCGCTCATTAAACAGCGTTTTCGCAACGGATAAATTCAGATTGGTGCGATCGATATTAAACGCGTTTGTCGTGGCAATACTATTAAGAAAATTGGTGCCGCTATATAATTGTGCATCAAAGTTCACCTTGATGCTTTTATCCTTGAATATCTTCTGGAATTTATTGGAGAAATAACGGCTAAGCGAATTCGAAAGCACGCCGGAAATACTTCCCACCACGATGCCTTCAAAAGCATTGTTGGCCAGACTCGACTGGTTGTTCGAGGACAGTGGCCCAAAGCTGTTGAACACCACAAGGAACGCGACCTGTTTGTTCAATTCGTTTTCATCATTTTGTATTACCCGGAGCAGATAGGAAGTGCTCTCGTCATTTTTCAGCGGGCTGTTTGAGGGTAATTCGATGCGGAACTTTATCTGTGGCGATAGCAACTGGTCGGTGAGGCTCGCAACAACCAGCACTTTCGCACGGTACCTGGATATGTCTTTATCGTTGGTGAACGTAATATCCTTGAGCGTGCCGAGATCACTGAATTTTACATTTTCGGCCTCGTATTCCGCATCAATTTTAATGGTTGCTTTTTCTGGATCGCCGGTCCACTGAATATAATTATTTCCATCCTCCCGTAGCCGGAAAGGCTTCTTTAGCAGCGATTCGAAATTGAAATTATAATTTCCCCTGTCGATATCGTATCTCCCCGAAATCGTGAACTCACCATCGGTGGTGGCTTTTATCTTCAGGTTGCCACTGCCTGTGGCCTGGATTACATCACCCGTTACTTCATCCATGATCACATACATATTGGCATAATTATTCGCCGTAATGTTCAGGTTCACGGTAAGATTGTTTTCGCTATACGGTTTCTGCACCTGCATTTCCCGGCCATATACTTTCCATACCACGAAATCGGCCTGCCCGCTTTGCTTGCTGCTCTTGGTGTTGATCACCAGCGACGAACTGTCCGCCGGTTCCGCATCCACGTTCATTTGCATGTCGTCGAGCGGCCCCTTAAACGTCATGTTTGCTTTAGCAATGATATTGCCGTAATACTGATCGCCGCCTGAACTGTTTGTGGCCAGTACCAGTAATTTCGGTGTGGTCATCGCAAAATCGAACAGGAGATTGTTAAAGCTGTTGTGATATAATATGCCCCGCGTAACCTGTGCGCGGTTGTTGTTCTTATCTAAAAAATTAAACTGTCCGAAGTCGATGCGGTCTTCCTGCATTTCAATATTCGCATCGGGTATCCGGTACGTCACGTTCGTGTATTTCACGCGGAGAGAAGCGTCCATTAAATGGATGGACCCGATATAATTGGGTCTGTTGGCCGGCCCCTTGACGCGTAATACGCCGGTGACCAGTCCTGTAACATCGCTGAACACGCCTGACAAATAAGTTTGCAGCACATCTATTTTCGTATCTCTGAGGTTAGTGAAAATATCGATGTTTTCCGCTTTGGTGCTGTCGCCGAACTGATAAATTCCTTTCAGATCGAAATTGTAATTCTTGTTTTGCGAAACCGCGTTGAAATTGGCTTCATTGAAAATTTTATAATAGTCGCCCTTAAGTGAAATTTTCCCTACCGAATCGTCATCAAACCTGAATTGTTCTGCTTCTGCGCTGAGGTCGGCTTTAAATTTTCCAAAAGGATCAGTGAGGTTTATCGTTCCAGAAAGTAATCCCTCTATGCGGTAATCTTTTATAAGGTAAGGAGTAAAGTCGCCGATATTTAATTTCTTAATGTCGATCTTAATATCGTTGACGTTTTTGTTTAGCGGTGATGGCGCCGTGGTGGCGTGTATTTCCTGCAGGCCGTTATAAAGGTTAATTCCTTCCGCAGCAATGAGGTCTTCGGTGAGCGTAAGCGTTCCGTTTTTTTCTATGGTCCAGGTTTTCCCGTTTATGTCGAAATTGGATTCCCTGAATTTGATTTTCGCACCTTTGGGAAGGGTCTGCACCTGCGCCGCGATATTAGCGGAGTTCAATGTCTGGTTTGCACTGGTGTGAATAGTGATGTCCGACAGATCTTTTGCCGATCTGAGCTTAATGGCGGTGCCCGGAAAGTTCAGGCTGTCATTGATATACACATTGGCAATTTCAGTTTCCAGCGAAAGGCTGTCGTAAGATCCTATCGCGCGTGTCCTGACATCATAGAAAGCGAGGTTTTTATAATTAAACTGCGGTACTTCGGCGTTCAGGTCGAGCAGGTTCTCCTTTGTATTTATCCTGCCCGTGAGGGTGCTGAAGTTAAAGCCGGTTAAATTGGAATCGATCAGGTTAATATATTCATCCACTTTTTTGGTGGTGATGACAAAGCTGAAATTTTCGTTGGTAAGTATTTTTTTCGAAGGGTTGATATAGGAGGGATAATATTTATTTAGGAAAGTCTGGAAGGCCGCCGGGAGGTCCTTGATGGAAAACTCACCGGCAAGCGCCGCGTCGAATTCGTTGCTGACGGCGGTGATTACCTTGTTGCTGTCTAATATTTTCGACTCGATATATAACGAATCGAACGAAATTCTCTTACCGCTCTTAAACAGCGATGCATCATATATTCTCGCTGTTCCAAGGAAATTATCGATATTATCGCCTTTGAAATTAAACAGGAATTTTCCGTCAAATTCGACACTGTCCTTCATCAGGTTCAATTTCTTAAGGTCGGCTTTCGTGATAGTTGCATCGAAATTGAATTCCGGTATTTTTTTGCTGAAATCGATAAGGCCGTTCAGCGTTGCCTGCAGGTTAGGGTCACCGGCAACCAACTCACCATTGAACAATTGCTTGGCGACTTTACCCTTTACCGTTATTCCCTTGTAGGAATAGTTGTTAAACTCGAGCAGGTCAATATTTCCATCCAGCTTTGCATTGACAGATGATGCTTTCAGGCCGGCGCCATTTACGTTTCCCTGGAAAACGATATTTCCTAGCGATTCATTGTCGAGCAGCTTTCCAAGATTAAACCCCGGTGTTTTGATATTGCCCGAATACTTTGAAGGTTTATCGCCGGGCAGCTTCATGTTAAGGTCGGTTACAACCGTACCCAGTTTTGTTTGTAACGAGCCGTAGGTTACGAAGTCGTTAAGGAAGCCGGTGAAATTGCCCCGGAATCGCAGGTATTCCAGCAGGTCGAGCCGGGGCTGGTCCACTCTTTTTATTTGCGGTATAAAAGAAACGGCGTCTTTGTAGGTGGTGCGAAACTCTTCTGCATCTAAATCGAAATAGGTTTTGTCGATATCCGGAAGGCCGGCTATGCTGATGTTTCCTTTCAGGTACGTGTCTTTACCCGATTCAATAATTAAATTTTTTCCATTCAGATTGTCGACGGTTCCCCTGGCGCTGCCTTCGAGCGCAAATTTTTTGTTCCATTTTGTTAATTCGGGGGCAAAATAGGCAATGTCGTCACTGCTTACGATTGCATTGTTGAAATGGCCTTCCATCCGGACACGGCTGATAAAATGGTTCATGTCGTCGAAGGAAGGATAGCGCATGGCGAAATAATCATGCAGGTGCGAATGCGGCGTCTTAATATCGAGTTTATTGAACTCCATTAATTCGGGGTGCATTTTCACATCTGCCGTTAGCTTATCGACGGTGAACCCTGATCGCTCTTTGGTTGCAAGCGTCAGGTTGGCTGTAAGTGTATCGCCGGCTAGTTTGAAGTTTTTAAAACTGCCGAAAATATCGCCGAACAAAATATGTGCACCATCGAAAGACGGGTAAGCCTGCCTCGTAGTGTAATAATCGGCTTTGAATGTTCCTTTACCGATTTTTATTTCATCAATAGCGAGCTTCCATCCGCCGGGATTCCAGCGCAGGTTCATCGGGTCGTTTACATAGGTCTTTTCTTCCGGATCGGGTGGGCGAGGCGGCCGGTTGCCATCGTAATCATATAAAGCAAAAAAGGGCCTGTCGATATCGACATTGAAAATATGAACGGTTTTTTTATTGAAGTCAATGGCTTCGGCATTAAGTTGCAGCGAGTTGATCGAGGCGGTCATGTCTTCGCCTATCCATCCGTCTTTTTGTTGGAAATAGATATTGTTGAGCTCTACCTGTTTGAGATCGAGGTGAATTGTTTTTTTATTGCCGGAAGAAGAGGAGCCGCCGCCAAAATAATCGGCCAGGAACTGATAGTTCCATACGGTGTCGGTGCGGTTGAGTTTGATGACCGCATCTTTGAGCGCGATGTATTTTAATTCGATACTGTCGCGGAAAAAGAACCAGTCGGTGATGTTTACTTTTACCGTGCCCGCATATAACAGCGTATCATTTTTCTTGTCTGTAACGAGTGCGCCTTCGAGCAGCATGCTGTTGAACAATTCAAAATTTACATGCTTAATGCTCACCCGGGTGCCCAGGTTACCGGAAATCCGGCTGGCCACCTGTTGTACGATGAAGGTCTGGAAGAAAGAGGTCTGAATGAGCAGCCACAGCCCGATGATAAAGGCTATCAGCAGCAGCACGACAGTACGGGATATTTTCCAGAATTTTTTCAGGAGAATGAAGTTGAATGCGAAATTAAACGAATACTGCGCAAGAACAAAGGGGATGCCGCATTCGGCTTGCCAAAACGAAGCTAAATCCTGGCATTTATTCTGCTATCTTCGCTGGCATGATGCGTATTTATGGGTTAATCTTCATGCTGACCGCATTGCGCCTGGGCGCACAGACGCCGGCGGCGCATTCTTCTTCCGAAATATTTCTTAAGATCAAAAAGCTCAAAGTGCTGGGCACCGTCTTGTACATTGCTGCACATCCCGATGATGAGAATACACGGCTGATAGCGTGGCTTTCCAATGACCGGTTGCTGGAAACCGGCTACCTCTCGCTGACCCGGGGCGATGGCGGTCAGAATCTCATTGGCGATGAACAGGGTATTGAACTGGGGCTGATCCGCACGCAGGAACTGCTGGCGGCACGGCGCATCGACGGGGGTGAGCAGTTCTTTTCGCGGGCATTTGATTTTGGCTTTAGTAAAAGCACCGAAGAGGCGCTGCGAATATGGGGCAAAGAGAAGGTATTGTCCGACGCTGTATGGGTGATCCGGAAGTTTCAGCCCGATATCATCATCACCCGTTTCCCCCCCGACAGCCGCGCGGGTCATGGACATCATTCCGCATCAGCGGTGATAGCGCAGGAGGCATTTAAAGCAGCGGCGGACAGGAATGCGTTTCCCGAACAGTTCAACTATGGAGTGAGTGTATGGGCTGCCAGGCGTATTGTGTGGAACGGCTATAATTTTAATGCGTCGGCAGTAGCAGAAAAGGATAAGGTGCATGTGGATGCGGGCGGTTACAGCGCGCTCCTGGGTAAAAGTTATGGCGAAATCGCTGCAGAGAGCCGCAGCCAGCACAAAAGCCAGGGCTTCGGAGTGGCCCCGACCCGGGGCACGGTGATTGAGAATTTTTCGCATACCGATGGTGCAGAAGCAAAAAAATCATTAATGGATGGAATCGATATGAGCTGGAACAGGATCAATGCTCCTGCTGTTGCGGCCACGATCGATTCGATTTTAAATAATTATAATCTTGCTGATCCCTCCCTTTCCGTCCCTGCCCTGGTAAGATTATACAGGCAGATAGAAGCATTACCCGCCGGCCATTGGCGATCCGTAAAATTACAGGAGCTTCAGGATATTATTGCCGACGCCAGCGGCATCTGGATAGACGCCTATGGAAACCAGGCGCTGGTAAAACAGGGTGACGATCTCGTAATTAATTTTTCTATTAACAACAGGCAGGGCAATTCAGTAATTATCGATTCGGTAAAAACAGCCGGGTTTGATACGCTCATCAACCGCCCCGCCCTTAAGAATGAAAATATAAATTTTGCTGCTTTGATACATGTGGGCAGCGCCGCACAGGTATCGCAGCCCTACTGGCTCCGGGAAAAAATGGATGAAGGATCGTATAACGTGCATGACCAAACGCTGATTGGAACCCCTGATGTGCAGCCCGCTTTCGTGGCCTCCATCGGGCTGACGATCGGCGGCCTGCATCTTACTTTTAACCGGCCTGTAAAGTATAAGCATACCGACCCGGTAAAAGGAGAGCTGTATGAACCGTTGATTATCGTCCCCTCTTCGGCCAATGCCTCGCATTATGGTGTTCTAAGACATATTCATTACGATCATATACCTGATATTTATTATTTCAACACAGATACGGCGAAGATCGTGTTGCACGATGTAAAGACGGCCGGTAAAAAAATAGGATACATAGAAGGGGCCGGCGATAAAGTGCCTGCGGCGCTCGCGCTGATGGGTTATGATGTTTCAATAATTAAAGAAAAAGATCTTACCCGTGATTATCTCTCCCGGTTCGACGCGGTAATTGCAGGCGTAAGAGCCTATAATGTGCACAGTTTTCTCTTCGAAAAAAATGAGGTGTTGAATGAATATGTAAAGAATGGCGGCAATTTTATCGTTCAGTATAATACGAATGGGTTTTCCGGTTTGCGGGACAAGATAGGTCCCTATCCGTTCACTATTTCGCGCAGCCGGATTACCGATGAACATTCGCCCGTAAAATTCCTGTTGCCGAAGCACCAGGTGTTAAATTATCCCAACAAAATCACCATGAATGATTTTGATGGCTGGAAACAGGAGCGCGGGATTTATTTTGCAGAACAGCCGGCTCCTGAGTTTAAAGCCCCGCTGGCAATGAACGATCCCGGCGAAGGGGAAATGAACGGCAGCCTGATAATAGCTGATTATGGAAAGGGAAAATTTGTTTACACGGGAATTGTATTTTTCCGCGAATTGCCCGCAGGAGTAAATGGCGCTTACAGATTGTTTGCAAATATTATTGCTTTAAATAAAAAACCTAAATGAGCAGGCAGCCGGACAGGAGAGATATAGCATTGGCTTTATGTATTGTAGGAGGATTATTGATAGGGATGTTTATTAAGAGAGTTTCCATAGGGCTGCTGATAGGGATAGCCATCGGAGTGCTGGTAGGAGGGTTGTGGGTGAATAAAAAATAATCAACGAATGCTTGTATGAGTATTATCGACTGGATAGTGCTGTCTCTTACACTTATCGGCGTGATCAGTTATGGCCTTTACAAGGGCCGTACCACCAGGGATCTCGACGGATATTTTCTGGGCAACCGCTCGATGCCGTGGTACCTGGTATTACTCGGTGTAATGGGCACACAGGCGAGCGCCGTTACTTTTCTTTCCGTTCCGGGGCAGGCTTATGTTGATGGTATGCGCTTTGTCCAGTTTTATTTCGGCCTCCCGCTGGCCATGATAGTGATCTGTATTTCTTTCGTTCCGATATTCCATAAATTAAAGGTCTATACGGCCTATGAATATCTCGAATCGCGATTCGATTCGAAAACCCGCACGCTGACTTCCCTGCTTTTTCTTTTGCAGCGCGCCCTGTCAACCGGCATCAGCATTTATGCTCCTGCTATTATTTTGTCTTCTTTATTAAACTGGAATATTTACTGGACCAACCTGTTTATGGGCGGGCTGCTGATCGTGTATACCGTTTCCGGTGGCGCCAAAGCTGTTGCACATACACAAAAATTTCAGTTGATCGTTGTGCTGCTGGGGATGGTGCTTGCCGGTGTCATGGTGGTGAAATTATTGCCTGAAGGTGTCGGATTTATGGATGCAATTGGTTTGGGGAGCAAGATGGGAAAAATGAACACGATCACCACGGGTATTTCCGAAAAAGGGTTCGACTGGAGCGACCGGTATAATTTAATCAGCGGAATTATCGGGGGATTCTTTTTGCAGCTTTCTTATTTCGGAACGGATCAGTCGCAGGTGGGACGCTATCTCACGGCGCGATCGATAAGGGAGTCGCGGCTGGGCCTGCTGATGAATGGATTGGTAAAGATCCCGATGCAGTTTCTGATCCTGCTGACAGGGGTGCTGGTATTTGCTTTTTATTCTTTTTATAATCACCCGGCAACGTTCAATGCCAGGCAAATGGATATGCTGCAGCATTCGCAATATAAAAATATCGCCGATGGCCTGCAACTGAAACTGGATGCCGTTCAGGGCGAGAAGCAGGAGCTTGTGCGGCAGTGGGTGAAGGATAAGGAAAATGAGCAGCTCATATCGGGAATAAAGACCTATGTGGGGCAGGAGAAACTTATCCAGGATTCTGTAAAACTGCTGGTGGGCAAGGCGTACAAACTATCGGAAACGAATGATACCAATTATATTTTCCTGCGGTTTGTGATTGATTTTTTGCCGAAAGGGCTGATTGGGCTGCTGATAGCGATGATATTTTTATCGGCCTGGGGAAGCATTGCAGCGGCGTTGAATTCATTGTCGTCGGCTGTGGTGGTGGATATACATAAAAAATTCATTGAGAAGGATTGTACTGCCGAGCGGGATTATAAATTATCGAAGGCGTATACTTTCTTTTGGGGTATTATTTGCATTATCACGGCGATGTTTGCCACTAAAATGGGCAGCCTGATTGAGGCGGTTAATATTCTCGGCTCATTGTTTTACGGTGTGATTCTTGGAATATTCCTCGTTGCATTTTATATGAAGAAAGTAAAAGGCAACGCGGTGTTTATCAGCGCCGTTATCAGCGAATTGATCGTCGTGGCTTTATTTATCTTAAATGAATATAAAATAATTCCACTGGGATTTTTATGGCTGAATGTAGTGGGTGCAGTATCGGTGATGGGTATCGCAGGACTGATAAGCTTATTCTTCAGCCGGCCGCGCGCAAATGTGCAATAAGAAGTGATCCCGGCCCGTCTTTCCATAAAACAGTGAAATGTCATGCTATTTTTTGAATGCCGGGTGAAACTGGTGCAAAGTAGTCCGGAGAAAGTCGCGGTCGAGATGGGTGTAGATTTCGGTAGTGGTAATGCTTTCATGGCCCAGCATTTCCTGCACGGCCCTCAGGTCGGCGCCGCCCTCCACCAGGTGGGTAGCGAATGAGTGGCGTAAAGTGTGCGGAGAAATGGATTTCTTAATTCCTGCCTTTAGTACCAGGTCTTTTATCAGTAAGAAAATCATTACGCGGCTAAGCCTGGCGCCCCTTCGGTTTAGAAATAATATGTCCTCGTTTCCAGGCACTATGTTTATATGTGTACGAATGGTTTTTCTGTAAATCGCAATATGTTTTAACGCGGATGCCCCGATCGGGATCAGCCTTTCTTTATCTCCTTTTCCCGTTACCCTGATGAATCCGGGCTCGGGATAAAGGGTCGAGATTTTGAGGTTGACCAGTTCGCTGACCCGTAGTCCGCAGCTATACATCGTTTCCAGGATGGCTCTGTTTCGTACGCCTTCGGGCGTGCTCAGGTCTATGGCGGCGATGATGCTTTCTATTTCTTCCACGCTTAGCGTATCGGGAAGCCTGCGGCTCAGTTTGGGCGCTTCGAGTAATTGAGAAGGGTCGTTGTCGGTAATATTTTCAATAGTACAATATTTGTAAAATGAGCGTATTCCTGAAATGATGCGGGCCTGTGAGGTAGCGGTCATGCCGAGCGCATGCACCCAGGCCGTGAAATGCTGCAGGTGCTGCAGGGTCACACCAGCCGGCGAAATGTTTTCATTTTGTGATTGCAGGAATTGAATGAGCTTGTCGAGGTCACCGAGGTAAGCATCCACAGAGTGCCCGGATAATGATTTCTCCAGTTGCAACCATGCTTTGTATCCTTTTTTAAATGCTTCCCACAAGTTCCGGCAGATTTAATTAGCTTGCAATTTCTATAAAATTATCTGAGAACTGCATGGAGAAAGTAAATCTGCGCTCATTCAGGAAAAAGTCGAAAGCCAACAAACGTTCATTTAAACGCTTTCTTACCAAGCTGGAAAATGATCCGCCCCGTGGCCTGGATGGCATGGCCGTTATCGCAGACAGCGAAGCATGGAGGCAGACAGATTGCCTTTCCTGCGCTAATTGCTGTAAAACGATGTCTCCCACATTTACCAAAGCGGATATGGTTCGTATCTCGGCCCATATCGGGATGACCGTAGATCAGTTTAAATCAAAATATCTGAAAGTGGATGAAGATGGTGATTGGATTAACAGGAGGCAACCCTGCCAGTTTTTGAATTTAAAAGATAATAAGTGCTCGATCTACGAAGTAAGGCCCAGGGACTGTGCGGGGTTCCCGCATCATACCCGGAAAAGAATGGTCGACTATATGCACGTGTTTAAGCAAAATATTGAATATTGCCCCGCTACGTATAAGGTGGTGGAATTGCTTAAAGAAAGACTGCGCTGAACGGATCAGATATACACGTCCTCGATAAACAGGTATTCGTCTCCGTTTTTACTTCTTGATATGGCAAGTATGTCAAACTGCACTCTTTTCCAGTGGGGATACTGATTCATAAAAGATTCAGCGGCTTTCTTAAGATTACGGAATTTTTTCTTTGAAACACTTTCTTCAGGGTGGCCGAACGACCGGTTGTACCGTGTTTTTACCTCGATGAAATGAAGGATATTGTCTTTTACGGCAATTACATCTATTTCATAATAGCTATATCTCCAGTTTGCCGTTACTAGTTCAAAATCTTTTTTCC
>JBGAJL010000014.1:0-53955 GCA_044224935.1 Flavitalea sp. | reverse complement strand
ATAATAAACGATTCCCGATCAGCTTTCCATTTCATACACCGGTTTCCCCGGTTCATTCATCTTTTTATGTGGCAAGGCAGCCAGCGCCATGCCTGCCGGTTTATAAAAGATAAATCTTAAATTTATACACATGAATCACATTGTCAAAATCCTTGAAATAACACAGGTTACCCATGATGTACGGGCGTTCCGGATAGAAAAACCGGCCGGCTATCATTTTGAGCCGGGCCAGGCTACCGATGTTTCTGTTAATCAGCCGGGCTATGAGGAAGAGCTGCGACCATTCACGTTCACCTGTCTCACAACGGACCCTTATCTCGAATTCACGATAAAGAGATATGCCGATCATCATGGTGTAACCGATAAGATCCACCAGCTTGTGGCAGGTGACGAACTGATCATTCGTGATGTGTGGGGGGCAATAGAATATAAAGGGCCGGGCTATTTTATCGCAGGGGGAGCGGGGCTGACACCCTTCGTTGCTATTTTCCGGAATCTGTATGCGCAAAACCGGCTCGCAGGTAATACGCTGTTTTTTTCCAACAAAACGGCCGATGATATTATTTATGAAAAAGAGCTTAAAAAGATGCTTGGCAGCAATGCTGTTTTTCTTTTCACGCGAGAGCAGCGGCCGGGTTTCGAAAACCGCCGCATCAATGAAGAATTCTTAAAAGGAGATGTGACCGATTTTAAAAAGCATTTTTACGTCTGCGGACCCGACCCGATGGTGCAGGAACTTTCCGGCCTCCTGGAGAAGCTGGGCGCGTCGCCCGATAGCGTTGTTTTTGAGAAATAGAAATAAAAGACACCGCAGCATATCTTCTGTTGCAGATCGGGTTTACGGAACAATTGTCGTGAAAATATATACGGTGAAAATCACCAGCAGCACCACGCCCTGCAGGATATTTGTTTTTCCGGTAGCCAGCGAAAGCATGATAATGAATAAAGAAAGGACCAGCAGTACCGTGGATTTTACATCGATACCCAGTGTTAGGGTGAGATCGGCGATTAGCGATACCAGCGCCACGGCAGGAATCGTCAGACCGATACTGGCCAATGCAGAACCGAGTGACAGGTTAAGGCTTGTCTGAACGCGGTTTTTCCGTGCGGCCCGCACTGCTGCAAGACCCTCGGGCAGCAGCACCACTGCTGCAATGATTACCCCTACCAGCGATTTTGGCGCACCCACCCGGGCCACGGCCCACTCCAGCGTGGGAGCAAGTGATTTGGCCAGCAATACCACCGCCGTGAGGCAGATCAGCAGCAATGCCCCACTGACAAAAGCTATTTTTCTTGTAGGTGGATCCGCATGTTCATCTTCAGAGCTAATCACGTCGGGGGGAAGAAAATAATCCCTGTGGCGGATCGTCTGAACGAAAATAAAAGTGCAATACAGCACCAGGGAAACAAAGGCGATAAAGATCAGCTGGCTGGCGCTGTAGGCCGGTCCCTTGATCGTAACCGTATAATTCGGCAGCACCAGTGTAAGAATGCTGATGGCGGTAAGCGCTACCAGCGATGCGCTCGCACCGGACCAACCCACGGACTGCTCTTTAAATCGCAGGCCGCCTATCAGTAAACAAAGCCCTATTATGCCGGTGAGGATAATGATGACCGCAGCAAACACGGTATCACGGGCAAGTGTAGCCGAATCGGGCCCCCCGGCCAGCATCAGTGAAACGATCAGCGCCACTTCGATGATCGTGATGGCGATGGCGAGCAACAGGGTTCCGAATGGTTCACCTACCCGGTGCGCCACCACCTCCGCATGGTGCACGGCAGCCAGCACGCCGGATATCAGCGCGGCGCCAACCACCAGCATATAAGCCCCTTCCCAGCCCATGCCTACGCCTGCAAGCGCAAGCATGGCGAACACAGGGGCGGCGATGGACCATATCGGCAATTTTGATTTCATATATTTAATGTAAGAATATTATACGCGAAGAAAAACATTTTCGTCGATGGAATACTTATATTTAAAATAAAACTGCTGATGGAAACCCCTGCTCAGACCCCTAACCCCATTTCCGGGCCCGCTATTTCACAACGATTATATTCTCTCGACGCCCTGCGCGGCTTCGATATGTTTTGGATCATGGGTGCAGAAGGTATTGTTCACGAGATCTATAAGGTAACCGGATCGCCTTTCTGGGGCGCATTCTCCGGGCAACTGACGCATCCCGACTGGAACGGCTTCACCGCCTATGACTGTATCTTCCCGCTCTTTCTTTTCATGGCCGGCGTGGCCACACCTTATTCGGTGGGGCGTGAGCTCGAAAAGGGAAAAACAAAACAACAGGTTTTATGGCGCGTAATAAAAAGAGGACTGATCCTGGTATTGCTGGGGCTTATCGTCAACAACGGCCTTAAGATAAGGCCGCTTGAAGAGATCCGTTTCGGCAGCGTGCTCGGGCATATCGGTCTGGGATACATGTTTGCCAATATCATCTATATCTATTTCAGGAAACGGGCACAGATGATCTGGTTTGCAGGTATTATTATTTTTTACTGGCTGTTGCTGAAATTTACATCGGCGCCTGGCTTTCCGCCCGGCGATCTTACGATGGAAGGAAACTTTGTTTCCTATTTCGACCGCCTTTATTTACCGGGAAAATTGTACCTGAAAATTCACGATCCGGAAGGAATTCTTTCAACGATCCCGGCAATCAGTACCGCACTTTTGGGTATTCTCGCCGGATCATTTATTAAGAATGATCCGATGAAGGGTGGAAAAAAGAGCCTGTGGCTGGCCGGTACCGGCATCGTATTTATTATTATTGCACAACTATGGAACCTCGATTTTCCTATCAATAAAAATTTGTGGACAAGCTCCTTCGTGATGCAGGTGGGTGGGGTCAGCCTGCTGCTCTTAGCTTTGTTTTATTATGTCATCGATGTGCGCGGCTATAAAAAATGGACCCTGTTTTTCCGGGTGATCGGCATGAATTCGATTTTAATTTACATGTCGGGGAAATTTATCGAATGGGATTACTCCAATGAAAGTTTTTTTACCTGGCTCGGCCAGTTGGCCGGTAATCCCTGGAACGTTGTTGTTATGGCCATGACCTACGTGTTCGTAAAATGGTGCTTTTTATATTTTATGTATAAAAAGAAAGTGTTCCTGCGGGTATAAAAAGTATAAGTACTACGGGGCCGCACTGCTGCCTGATTTTATTTTTCGGCCGCTGGCAGATTTATTCAAGACGATAACTGCCGGCGCAGGGAAGTTGTTTGCCTGAAATGGCTCCCGAGGCAGCAGAAATAGTGTTGATGCCTTTCACGGAAATATTTTTACCGGCGCTGATATTCAGTTTCCACGATTGGCCGTCTGCTTTAATGAGATCTGCGCTGAATGGCGATTCCGATGATAATTGTATGTTCCCTGCCGATAAATTCTGTGCATCGGAGACAATTATTTCGGACACATGATCCTGTGTGGTTTTCACATACATCAACCGCGCTGTAGCGGAAGTCTTTGTCTTCTGATCTTTCATTGCTGCTGCATTATCGGAAAATTTCAGGCGCTCCTCTGCTCCGGGAGATCTGATTTCTATGGTGCCATCATCTGCAACAGAATAGGCCCGTTCAATATATTCACGGCTCCTGATCTTCGGCTCGATCACTGCGGTGAATGCAGCGGTTTTCCCTGAAACGCTTGCTCCAAGCGTATTTCCAATGGCCTGTGCGTCTTTTTTTTCACTTACGGATTCGCGGACGGTAAGATCGGTCGCAGGCGCCAGCAGCGTAACTGTTGCGCTTCCATTTCTTCCCTGGATATTTACCGAATTGCTGTTGACAACGCCATTCGGTGGCACCTGCAGCAGCCATTCGACCTGGCCCGGTGATTTCAGATCGATATTATCCTGCACGATAATATATTCGCCGCGCTTATGAAAAATTTTTCTCCGCGCGGCATTCACGTCGGCCCAGGCCTGTGAAAGATCGCATTCCGTGATCATTGCATCGTCGTATGATTCGAACCGGTCGATAGTGCCTCTTGCGGCTAAGTCAAACCGTTGTATTCCCCTGTTGATAATAAAGGTGCTGTTGGATTCGGTCGCATTTGAAAAATAAGACCAGCGGCCCTTGCTCTGATCCCAGAAATCCTTGCTGGAACCTCCTTTTCCATAAAACGGCATTGGGATCAGCCAATCCGAGCCTACGAGCAATGCAAAAGAGCCCGCATCGAGGTGGGCATGGGAGCGGTTGTTAAATCCTGATTTCAGGGAAAAAACATAGTCGTCATCCCCCCAGCCGCTGCGCGAATTTACCAGGTCATATACGGGTGCATGGTAATCGAGTTGTGTGGGCGCTTTCTGTGCAACGGCTGGCTGGCTCCAGAGCCATGCCCATGCTTTGGTATCGTCACCGCCGCCGCAGCCATTCACCTGGTGATAGGCCACATAGGCTGCTTCGCCTATGTTGTATTGAGAGGCCAGCCGTAACAGAAAATGCTGTGGCCCTGAAAAATCATCACGATAAGAATCGCCCCAGCAGATGGCATGCGTGAATCCCGGCGTGGAATTGTTGATCCTGTAATTGGCTGCCTCTTTCAGGAAAGCTGAGTTGTACAGGTCATAAGAAGGCAACGCGCCGTTGACAGCTTCGATAAACTGGAGCGTAAAGGATAACCCATAAGCCCAATAGGCTGTTCCTTCCGGGCTGCTCCCATCTGAATAGGAGTGCTGCGCTACCTGTTGAAAATCGAGCCAGGAAGCTGCGAGCCATTCTTTTGCTTCGGGTATATCATTAATAAAGGCGAGCCCGCTCATGCCTGCGCCGGCAACGCTCACCGGGTTATGATTTGTAAGATATGCGCTCGCCCAGTAACCGCCTGCTTTTCCATAGATCGCGCTGCACAGAACATTCACACGGGTGCGCACCGTGTTCAGTACCAGTTGGCGCTCGGCGCCCATAAAAAGATCAGGGATCCAGTTCCACGCCATCGCTATAGCGCGTGAAGCATGCCCGGCTACAAGGTCTGCATTGGCGGGCCCTGTGCCCCAGGAAGGAAATTGACAAAGCGCCATTACCAGGTCGTGCAGGTGCTGCCGGTAGGCATTGTTATTCGTCACGCGCAACGCAACGGCCAGCAGAACCACCTTATCGCTCACGGGCCGCATCCACAATTCATTGCTGGCCGTCAGAGCGGTTTGTCCATTATTGACAAACTGCGAAGGATCCTTATACACCGGCACGGTTTCCTTTATGATCCTGTCCGCGGCATTCATCACCTGCGCGAGCAATGCCTTTGAGTTGGGATCGGAACTATTGATCAGTTGTTGTAATTTATCGGCGCCATTGGGGCCGAGCCCCATCAGTATTTTATTATTGTTGTATAATTTCTTCCAGGTATCTCCCTGCCGCAGGGCCAGGTTCTGTGCGTCGCTTTGTTTTATCGGGGGCCATTGCACGGCGTTTTGAGCCTTCGCAGATAAACAGAATACTGAAATGAAAACGACTGCAATAACTTTATACATAATGGAGTGTTGATTGCGAATAATGGGCCATAAAAAGTTAAAAACCGGATCTCAGGTTTTAACGTAATTCCTCCTGCTGTCATTCACCTGGTTTATTATGCAAATAAATTATCGCTGATAATTTTACAGGTTTCCTTTTTTTAATTCTCCTGCTGCAAAACCTGCCGCGCGCGCTGTCAGCGCCATGTATAATAACGAAGGGCTCTGATTTCCGGTGCTGGCCATGCATGCGCCGTCGGTTACAAAAACATTTTTGCAGAGGTGAAGCTGGTTGTGTGCATTCAATAAAGAGGTTGCAGGATCGTTGCCCATTTTGCATCCGCCCATTTCATGAATATCGAGGCCGGGCGCCTGATGGTTATCGTAGATTTCAACATCTTTAACTCCTGCCACTTCGAGCATTTCCCTGCTTTGTGCCAGGAAATCCCGGATCATTTTTTCGTCATTATCATCATAGGCCACTGAAGTAATCAATAGCGGAATTCCCCATTGATCCTTTTGCGAGTCGCTTAAGCGGACATGGTTTTCTTTTTTCATAATTGTTTCGCCCTGCATATACATATACACCTGCCATTCCCCGGGTTCGGTCATTGTATCTTTATATGTGCCACCGATTTGTTCCGGCAGTTGCGTGCCGTCTTTCCTGGAGCGGTAAGCGCCCATAAAAGTGGTAAAGCCTCCTACGTAATCCGTATCCTGCTGATGCAGGTTCCTGTAATTGGCAATAATAGGCTCGGTAGGATTTCGCCCATAATAATACCCGTCTTCCAAACCTTCGAGTCTTCCCCTCGCAGAGGCGCGGTAATTATGAAAAGCCACATGTGTTCCGAGCAGGCCGTTATCATTTCCCAGTCCCTGTGGAAATCTTTTGGAAACAGAGTTCAGTAAAATGAGATTGCTGTTCAGTGCGGATCCATTTACAAAAATGATCCGTGCAAAATATTCCTGCTCCTGTTTTGTCTGTGCATCGATAATTCTTACCCCGGATGCTTTTTGTTTTTCTTCGTCATAAATAATCGAGTGCACCACGGAGAAGGGTCGCATGGTGAGGTTGCCTGTTTTTTTCGCCCAGGGCAACGTCGAAGAAACCGAACTGAAATAGCCACCATAGGGACAACCCCGCATGCACCTGTTCCTTGCCTGGCATTTTACTCTTCCCTGCTGCAGATGAATCTCCCTGGGCTCGGTAAGATGCGCCCACCGGGCATGCACCATGTGCCGGTCTTTATAATGGGCCGATAATTTTTTTTGGATGGCGGATTCTGCGCAATTAAAATCGAAGGGAGGAAGATATTCTCCGTCAGGCATCGATTCGATGCCGTCGGCAGTGCCGCATACGCCGATGAATTTTTCCACGTGTGAATACCAGGGAGCGATATCGCTGTAATGTATCGGCCAGCCCTCACCATATCCATATCTGCGGGGCGCGGTAAATTCAAATTCGCTCCAGCGCTGGCAGGCACGGCCCCAGGTAAGTGATTTTCCGCCTACCTGGTAACCCCGGATCCAGTCGAATGGTTTTTCCTGTATATACGGATGATCTTTATCTTTTATAAAAAAGTGAGCCGTGTCTTCGCCAAATCCGGCGGCTTTCGAAATAATCGGGTTCTCCTGCAGGAACGCTTTCGACATTTCTCCCCTGTGCCTGAACTCCCAGGGCGCTTTGGTAGCGGTGGGGTAATCTTTGATGTGCTCCACATTTCTTCCCCGCTCAAGTACAAGAGTCTTTAATCCCAGTTCGCATAATTCTTTTGCCGCCCAGCCACCGCTGATACCCGACCCTATTATGATCGCGTCAAAAGTATTATCGTTTTTATCGCTCATGTTACTTCTAAAAACTGATCGATGGCGGTTTCATACTCACGCATGGTTGAAGGTTTTGTAAGTACCAGTACTGCACCCATCCCCAGGCATTTCTCTTTCATCCTGGTGTCGCTGTAGGTAGTATAAATAACAACGGCCACATCCTTGTAGCGCGGATTCGATTTCAATATTTCGAGCGTTTCCATCCCGTTCATCATGGGCATATTATGATCCAGCACAATGAGGTCGGGAAGAAAAAGCCCCTCCGTAAGATCATCCAGATACCGGATCACTTCAATGCCGTTTTCAACACCCCGTACCAGCGCAACATCATTTTTGTTGGCTAATACTTTTTCGAATATTTCCCTGTCGTCCGCATCATCATCTGCCAGCAATATCTTTTTCATCATTTTGTCTTTAAAGATATATAATTCCAATATGCTATCTTTATTTATGTCCAACCAGTATTTCAGATTCCGGCAATTTACGGTATGGCAGAACAGGTCGGCAATGAAAGTTTGTACCGATGCCTGTTTATTTGGCGCATGGGCCGCAGGCTTCGTGTCAGGAGCCGGCAGGATACTGGATATCGGCAGCGGCACCGGCCTGCTATCGCTGATGCTTGCACAAAAAACAAGTGCACGGGTCGATGCGGTTGAACTCGATGAAGACGCTGCTTCGCAGGCAGCCGGTAATTTTGCAGCTTCTCCCTGGAAGAACCGGCTCAACATTATTCATCAGCGCATACAGGACTTTGCACATGCCTGTGAAACCCGCTACGATTTCGTTATTTCCAACCCGCCATTTTATGATAAGGATCTGAAAAGCCCCGACCCGAAAAGAAATCTGGCCTGGCACAACGGTCAGCTGAGCCTGGACGAATTATTTATCTTAACACGAAAACTGCTCTCCGGTAACGGCATGTTTGCCGTGCTCATTCCTGCACACCGGTCAGCGGAACTGGAAGGGATCGCAGAAGCAAATGAATTCCATATAAAGGAACGAATTGATGTGAGGCAGACACCGGCACATTCTTTTTTCCGGACGATGTACCTGTTTTATAAAGGGCCGCCGGTTCAAAAAAATAATGCTGAAATCAGTATAAAGGACCGGCTGCAGCAATATACGCCGGCATTCGGGGCCTTGCTGAAAGAGTATTACCTGGTTTTTAATAATGCACTCTCATGAATAAAGAAATTATATTCGACGCAGACATCCATTATATTCCTGCGACCACACTTTCGGCTGGAAATATCCGCATGATCTATGAAGCAGGTCGGCTGCGCTACCTGTCGGCGGGCGATACCGAAATTGTGCGTACCATTTATCCTGCCCTCCGTAACCGGAACTGGGCAACCATCATCCCGAAAATAACAGAGGAAAAAATCTCTAAAAAAGCAGATTCATTTTCTATCAGCTATCGTGCCAGCTATGAACAGGAAGAAATAAAATACCGTGCTGATTATAAGATAGAAGGCAGCGCCGACGGAACGATAACATTCGATATGAAAGGAGAGGCCCTTGGCCGTTTTCAGCGGCAGAGAATCGGGCTCTGCTTCCTGCATTCCATCGATTCCTGTGCCGGCAGGGAAGTGGAAATCATACAGCCTGACCATTCGGGCTATCGTTCGTCTTTTCCTGTGCTCGTGAAACCAACACAGCCGTTCATGAATATAAAAGGAATGAAATGGGTCACCGCGGAACAGGTGTTGGTAGAAGTGGATTTCGAGGGAGATGTATTTGAAACAGAGGACCAGCGAAACTGGTCGGATAATTCCTATAAAACTTATAGCACCCCCCTGGCACTTCCGGCACCCGTTACCGTTAATCCCGGGGATAGAGTAGAACAAAAAATTACCCTGCGGGTGCATGACGGTAAGATAAAGCAGGCGCAAAAGGATGTTGCAAAACCGGTAAAACTTCCGATCCCGAATATCGGTTATACATTGCTGTTAGATGCTGGCAGGATAACTGATCAGGAAAGGGCGCTCCTGGAAAATATTCCTTTCGATCATTTTGCGGTGTCTGTTAATGCTGGAAATAGCTGGGCAGCAGAATGGAAAAGGGTAGCGGACAATGTCAGTCTGCTGAAAACCAAAGCTGCATTATTTCTCCGCTTCGAACAGTTTTCAGATGAGGAGATCAGCGCTGTTGTGAAAAGTATTGCTGCATCGGTAAAAATAATTTCTTCCGTGCTCGTGCTTTCAGCGGATGGCATCGCGCCACTTGAATCGTTTGACAAAGTTTACCGCGCGCTTAAAGCGGCGGCAGGCGAAATTCCCGTGGGCTATGGATGCCCCGGTAATTTTGCAGACTTAAACAGGAATCGGCCCGGCGACCATCTTTGCGATTTTCTTCATTTTCATCTTTATCCGCAGGTGCATGCCTCAGACAGCAGAACAATCATGGAAAATCTCAACAGCCAGGAAGCTATGTTCAGAACGGCCGCACAGTTTGCGAACGGCAAGCCCATACAGGTATCGGTAAATTTTTCAGATACAGGTGAAGATGAGCGTTTTCCTACTGCCTTCGCCGCCTGGTGGACGCTGCAGACGCTTCGCAATTTTGCCGGCGCCCCTGCTGTGAATTTTTATTATCTCTCGGGTAAGGAGAGTATCACCGGAACCGGAAATAGTATTCCGCTTTACAAGGCGCTGCGGTCCATAAAAGAATGGGATGCAAAATATATTCTGCAGCATACCGGTTCGCGGGTAATTGTTGAAAATGACTCCGGCGATCAGCTAAGCTTCAGCTCAAAACTGCCTGCGCCGGATGCGATGTTCAATTAATTCTTTTGTTCGGATTAATTTCTTCGGTTAACTATAGTGGCATCCACTACCGTAATTTTTACGTCGGCGGTGCTCCACTCGGCCCGGTCGTCGATTACCCTGACGCGGAAGGTATAAACGCCGGGCAAGCTCAGCCCCACGATGGTAGGTGTGGCGGTAACTTCATCGCGGACCAGCCCGACGGAGGGCCCTGATACCCGCTGCCATACATAGCGCACCACTTTGCCGTCGGGGTCTTTTGAATTAGTGGCGTCCAGTTTTATTTCGTGGGTAGACGTGGAAACGGTTATATTTTTTCCTGCGTCCGCAATGGGTTTTTTATTGGGCTTGAACAAACGGTTCTGGGCCAGCATCCATTCATAAATATTCGGATTGAAATAATTATATGCGGTATCGTAGGCACGCTGCTTCCAGATATAATGACCGCCCGTAATGTACATAACGAAATTGGGAGTGACGGCTGCGCCGCAGTCGGTGATACTTTTAATGGCGTCGATAGTGCAGTGTGGATTGGCCATCGGGTCGTCCATCGCATGCACCGTGAGCACCGGCAGGTTGGCATTGGCGATATTACAGCCATTGGTCATGAAACAGGGAGCCACTACCGGTGCGATCCCCGCGAATTGCCTGGCATTTTTCAGCGAAGCCGAAGCATACACCCATGTGCCGCCACCGCCCAGGCTGAGGCCGGTAAGAAAAATGCGGTTGGTATCGATGTTTAGATTTTTTTTGGCGTAGCGGATCAGCGCATCGATATAATACATTTCCCAGGTGCCATATTTGGATGCGAGCTGCGGATAGAGCACAACAAAACTCTCCGTTTTCCCCATCCAGGTAAAACGCATGGCGTTGCCATCTTCCGTAATGTATTTTGGAATACCACAGCAGTTTATTTTATTTAAGTCGGGCTCACGACCATTGCCCTTTTCTCCGATACCGTGAAGGAAAATGATCAGGGGATGTTTTTCTTCGGGATGCTCCGCATATCCGGGCGGCAGAAACTCATAGAAACCCACTTTATTACCCCGTGGCCCATCGACCATCCTGGGTGTAAGCTGGGCAAAACTGAGCACCGGTAAAAAAAGCAGCACCTGGAAAAATAATCTCTGCATGGACTTGTTCTTTCAGGCGCCGAAAATAGTGCATTCTCCCTTTGGAAAGCAGGAAACATTACCTGGATTTCTTCGCGGTGGATTTCTTGCGGGGGGCTGCCTTCCTGGCGGTTTTCTTTGCGGCCTTTTTTGCCGTCTTCTTTGCACCTGCCTTTTTCGGAACCTTCGCTCCTGCGGCGCGGGCCTCAGACAATCCTATCGCGATAGCTTGTTTCGGATTTGTTACTTTTTTTCCGCTGCGGCCCGATTTTAATTTACCTTCTTTCATCTCGCGCATGGAACGCTCTACTTTCTTCTGTGATTTTTTTGAATACTTTGCCATGGGATTAGTTTATTATATTACCATAAAATTTCGTGCCCGGTGAAATTTCCGGTGAGCATGGATAAATTATAGTAATCAAATAAGATCTGCAATGAAAAGACTCAACTGTGTGTTACTGGTGTTATTTATCACTGTCAGCCTGGTTGCCCAGGATCCCTGGATCATCCGGGCCGATTCTGTCGATGCCGGAAAATATTATGGGGAAACGGTTGCCAATGGAATGGTGGGCATTGTTTCATCGCCGGAACCTTTTAAGGTAAAGGATGTGGTGCTGGCTGGTGCTTATGACCTATATGGCCGCGGAAGGGTGAGTAATTTCCTGAAGAGTTTCAACCTGCTCAACATGCGGATGGAAATTGATGGAAGCGCTGTGAATGCCGGCAGTGTTTCGGGTATGAAGCAGCAGCTGGATATGCGTCATGCTTCTTTCACCACGTCATTTTCAAATGGTGACAAAGCTGATATCAAATACACGTATTATGCACTGCGGCAATTGCCCTATACGGTGCTGATGGACGTTAGCATCACGGCAAAGAAGGATATCTCCATCACCAGCGCAAGCGTAATGGAAGCGCCCGATGCATTGAAGGATGTTGAGAATTATTATAACGAGATCGACAGGCCGCATGTGATCATCAGCCTGCTCACTTCCAGCGCCAAAAGCCCGACGGGAAAATTAACGATGTGTGCCTCCAACACTTTTTTATTCAGTGAGCCGCATGGCCAGGAGCCGCGCGTTATCCATGAAATGTGGGATAATAATCTTCACCTGATCAAATTCAACAAAAAATTAAAAGCGGGGGAAACATATACATTCTCGATCGCAGGTTCTTCCATCACTTCCGCTCATCATGATGATCCTTTAAATGAAGCGGAGCGCCTCACCATTTTTGCAAAGCTCGAAGGCCGCGACCGTTTGCTGCAATTTCATAATAAAGCGTGGGATGATTTGTGGGCGAGTGATATCATTATAGATGGAGATGCGCAGTCGCAGCAGGATGTGCACAGCATGCTGTATCACCTGTATGCTTTTGTGAGAGAGGGTTCTGCACTTTCACCCTCGCCGATGGGCTTAAGTGGGCTGGGATATAATGGACATGTGTTCTGGGACACTGAATTATGGATGTATCCGGCATTATTGGTGATGCATCCTGAACTGGCAAAAAGCATGATAGAGTATCGCTTCCAGCGGTTGGATGCTGCGAAAAGAAATGCCTTCGGCAAAGGATACAAAGGCGCTATGTATCCCTGGGAAAGCGCAGCGACCGGCGTGGAAGAGACACCCGTGTGGGCACTCACCGGGCCGTTCGAGCATCATATCACCGCTTGTGTGGCCATCGCTGCCTGGAATTATTACTGCGTGACGCAGGATAAAACCTGGCTGAGAGAAAAAGGCTGGCCTATATTGTCTGCCACCGCCGAATTCTGGGCAAGCAGGGTGGAAAGGAATGGTCCTGGTAAATATGAAATAAAAAACGTGGTGGCAGCCGATGAATGGGCGGAGAATGTGAATAATGATGCATTCACCAACGCCGCGGCGAAGGCCAATCTTAAATACGCAGCCGAAGCTGCAAAATTATTGGGCCTGCAGGCTGATCCCGATTGGATGAACGTTGCAGCCAATATCCCTATCCTGAAGTTCGCCGGCGGCGTCACCAAAGAACACGAGACCTATGCAGGTGAGAAAATAAAACAGGCCGACGTGAACCTGCTCGCTTACCCGCTGCACGAAATAACCGCTCCTGCCGATATTAAAAAAGACCTCGACTATTACGAGCCCAGGGTGGGCGTTGGGCCGGCCATGACCCACGCCATATTTTCTATTTTATATGCCAGGAGTGGTGAAAGCGACAAAGCATTGCAGGCTTTTCAGAATGGATACCGGCCCAATATGCTGCCTCCTTTTAATGTGATTGCAGAAACAGCAGGCGGCACAAATCCTTATTTCGCAACAGGCGCTGGCGGTTTGCTGCAGGCGATGATCAACGGCTTCGGGGGATTGGATATCACACCGAAAGGAATAGTGCAGTTGAAAACCAGGTTGCCCGGTCAATGGCGGTCCTTAAAAATCACAGGGGCAGGCGTTAACAAGTCCACTTTTACTGTTACCAATTCAAAATAGCGCAATGGTCAGCGTGAAAAAAATATTGAACCGGGAGGACCTGGATCTTGCCCGCGCGGTTCGCCGCAAAGTTTTTGTAGAAGAGCAGCATTGCCTGGCAGAACTGGAATGGGCCCACGATGAGGATTCCACCCATTTCCTGGCATTTTTAGATGGTCAACCCTGTGGTGCGGCGCGCTGGCGCGAAACGGAAAAAGGATATAAGCTGGAACGGTTTGCCGTATTGAAAGCCTATAGAGGAAAGGGGGTGGGTGCGGCCCTGGTACAGGCAGTATTGAACGACCTTCCCGCAAACGTCAAGCTACGCTATCTGAATGCTCAGACCACTGCAATATCATTATACAGCCGGTTTAATTTTAAACCAACAGGAGAATTGTTTGAAGAGGCAGGGATCATGCATCAGCAAATGATCCTGGAAAATTAATTCTGGCTTTGTTTTTTTCTTCGCGCCACACTGATCTTGTTCAGCTTGTAGATACTGATTTCTTCTGCTGCATCGATGGAATGCGAGCACAGGAGGTCGGTTTCTTTTTTGGCCAGCTCGGACAGCGTTCTGTAAAATTTATAAAGCTGGTCCAGTTCGTGCTCGTTCAGGTCTTCGATATCCACCATCCGGTTGCTTGCCCCTTCCTGCGCCGCAAGCAATTCATTTAACTTTAAATGTATGGCCTTGGAATCTTTATTCTGTGATTTCTGGATCAGGAACACCATTAGAAAAGTAACGATGGTGGTGCCTGTGTTGATAACCAACTGCCAGGTTTCCGAATAGTGAAAGAATGGTCCGGTGACGCCCCAGACGATCACGGTGATCAGTGCGATTATGAAGGCGGCGGAGCTGCCTGTTGCTGTTGTTGCCCAGCCGGAAAACCGTTCAAACAGGTTTTTCTTTTTCTTCCGGTCTGCGATATTTTCCATGATTTTATTTTTATTGTTGGTATTCTGTTTCCTGGATCTCGTTATTCTTTCCTTTTCCAAGCCTTACTTTCGGATCATCCTGTGTGCCGGTAACATTCAGGGGGATGCCAATTATTCCTAATGGCGGTAATCCCAATCTGATTTTCAGATTGAGCGCCCCGTCGAAGCTCGTTTGCCCCTCTATCCGGGGCCTGAAGCCATACACCTTGAATTTGAATTTTTCAATATTGATGATATTGTTTTTGATCGTGGTTTTAATATCGGTGGTCTTTAGGTGCGGATCGTTGATAGAATCCTTTGCTGCCGCCTTGCTGATTGCCGCAAATAATTTTAGCCCTTTTACTTTTACATCTTTTACAGAAATCGTTCCACCCCCTTCCAGTGAAGGATAAACGGGATGCATATTTCCGTCGAGCGCTCCTTTTAATTTGTAATCGATGGAAACAATGCCTTCGCAATTGGCTGCGGAGCTGGCAAGATCGTGGAAGATGGGTACTTCCTTATAGGCCCTGGCAATATCAAAATCTTTTGCCGTTATTCCATAATCGAAAAATGCTTTCCGTGGCGAGCTGTTGCCGTATATGGCATTCATCTTTACGTTGCACCCGATTAGATTGAACCCTGCCTGCGACAGCGTGAGTACGCCGGTGTCGATGGCTAACCGGGCATGAATACTGTCGATGTTCATGCCATTGAAGACCATTTTTTTAGCATTCGCCGTGAAGCCCAGGTTGTAATTGGGTGGAATGATTATGATCCCCTCCATACCGCCGGCCGTATCCTTTTTCATGGTTGTTCCGGCGGGAGTAGCAAATTCATCGGCATTAATATAATCCGAACTGAGTGAGAAATTGCCCCCAAGTACGCCGGTAGTCGAAAGCATATACTCGATAACGTTTTGCAGGTAGCCATTCATGTTGAAATCCGAATGGGCATACGCACCGCGGAAATTATCGAAAGAGATTTTATCCTGGTCGAACGTAAAAAGACCCTGTTTGATAATAAAAGGATAGGGGAAATATTCGCTGGTGGTTTTTATATCCCTGAGTTCGAGCGTGCCGCTATTATGAAGCTTGTCATACTGACCATTCATTGCATCCTGCTGGTTGCCGGCAAGGTCCACATTCGCTTTAATGTATCCATTTAATTCAAGACCCTTACGCGAAAAAACCTTATATATTTTTGCAACATCTATTTCTCCTTTTGCCCCGATAGCATATCGTATGTTATCGAAATTATCTAATGCGGCCTGCAATTGGAAGGGCCTGCCTTCGAAAGAAAATGAAAAAGGTTTTACCGAAACATGCAGGTCTTTTAAGGTGCCCTCCCCGTTATTTATTCTGGCAATCAGATGAATAGTATTAATGGGATGAGGGTAATAACTTGTTTGAATCGCTCCATTTTGCCAGGCAATATCGGCACGCGTTACAGGAAATGCTTTGCCCGCGGGATCATATCTTCCCTTGCTCACCATATTCATTTTCAGTAATCCGGACAATTTCACCGTTTGCAAACCGAACGCTTTTGTGGCGCGCGTGAGATCCATATCGGCGCGGACCTTTGCATCGATCCATGGTTTATTCATTCCCCTGATGTCGATAATGCCACTTAGATAATCTTTGTCTACGTTAAAAAATATTGAATCCATTTTAATATGCAGGCTGTCGGGATCAAGCGAAGGCATACTGGTTTCAAGGTCGAGGAAAAGATTGCTCGCCGCTGCAGGAGCATCTTCATATTTTATATAACCATCCCGGACACGAAGGCCGAATGCGAGGTCGGGTGATTTTTGCTGCGAGGCGATATATTTTCCTTTAAGTGACAGCCGGATGTCTGCCTCTCCCTTCACCTTCGTTTTTTCGAGCCATGAAATATATTGCGGTGGAAATGCCGTGATCAGGTGGCGCAATTTACTTCCCGATGAAGTTAGGTTCAGATCGATATCATACCCGTTTTCCAGGAAATTCAGCCTGCCGCTGAATTCCACGGGCAACCGGTTTAGCCTTAATCGATTTTTCTGAAAAATAAAAGCGAGAGAATGAGTATTGATCTGTGTGATCAGGTCGGCATTCAGCCTTTTATGAATAAGATAAGGTTCTCCACCATAATAGAAATCAAGTGAATCGACGGAAACATGGCTGTAAAGGTCAAATATTTCCTCGCTCAGGTCGCCATTGCCGGAATAGCTGAATCCTTTCGCATCGATATGCATTCCGGTTGATTTATCATCATATATCAGGTGTGTATCGCCGATTGTTATTTTTTGTAACCGCAATGAAGTAGAAGAGCTGTCTTTTTTATCGGGTTGTTTTTTTTCTGCGATATAAACGTTGTAGTTGGCCTCGCCCTTTTCATTAATCTTTACGTTCATGAAGGCGCTGCTTACGAATATTTTATTGAAGTCGAGGTGTTTGTTAAAGAGCAGGCTTTTGAGATTTACACCGAGCGCAATTTCCCCGGCAGATACGAGCGTGTCTTTTGCGAAGGGGGCGGAGCCTTTGAGCACTACATCGTGCAGGCTCACGGTCAATGAGGGAAAATGATTGAAAAAGGATAGCCGCACCCCGGAAAAATTGAGCTCGCCATTGATATTTTTATTGGCCCAGGCCTTTGTCTTTTCCACCACGGTGCCCGGAAACAGTATCGGGATCAGAAACAAAAGTAAAAGAAGAGTAAGGATGATTGCGCCAGTGATCTTCAGGGATTTCAGAATGAACCGCTTCATGCGATAAATATAAAATAAAAAAACCTGCACGGATCGCCGCGCAGGTTTTAAAGTTATGTTCAGTGGTCTTATTTAAGAACGGTGATTGTTTTTGTGTCGGTTACCGTTACACCTGTTTTTGTTTTCAGCGTCACTTTATACACATAGGTTCCCGTAGCGGTAAAGCTTACCCTGGTGTTGAAAGCGCTGTAGTTGACAATCTTATCGCCTGCAGGTCCTGAAACTTTTGACCATAATGCGGATACGAACCAGGTGCCCGGCGCTTTGGACAAGGTGGCGTTGAGCAGCGGAGAGTATTTCCAGAACAGGTGAATTGTTTCATCTGCTCCTGCATTGGCTACTACCGTTCCGGTTGATGGCGTGGAAGGAGTGGTTGGTGTTGTGACAGGAGGTGCTGAAGCACTGCCGGAGCTTGTTCTTTTGTATTTCAACATCCATTGATAGATATTGAGCCCGTCCATATAAGTAGCCGGGTTGAACGCTTTGGCCCATGTGGTGTTATGGTTTTCTCCGGAAGTATAAACGGTAATTTTTACGTTGCCGGCATTGGAAGGGTTATCGGCTTTGATCCAGGAAACCCAGTTCTGTGCCCAGGAAATGGGTACCACTGCGTCCGATTTTGAGCTGATTGTCCATATCGGGAGATTTTTGGAAGCTACGCTTTTGGCAAGCGCCTGCGTGGGAGCGGTGCCACCGCAAACCGGCACGGCTGCCGCTACGTTCTGTCCGTATACTGCTGAATAATCCCATGTAGAACCGCCACCCATGCTGAGACCCGCGATATAGATTCTTGAAGGATCCACACGGTAGTGTTTGGTTGCCCAGGAAATATAATTCTGCATATCAGCGGCAGAGGGCCTTACCTTGAACTGGGGCGCCACTACGATGAATGAAAAGTGCTGACCGTTTACAACGAAATCGGCCGGAAACTGTTTTTTGTTGGCATAATAAGGAAGACCGCAGCAGGTAAGCCTGGATACTCCTGTGCCCAGCTCCCCGATTCCATGGATAAACAGGATGAGCGGATAGCTTTTGGTAGTAAGTGAATAACGCGCAGGAAGTACTTCATAATAGCCTCCCGAATTAGAGATAATAGAAGATGTCGTAATTGCTTTTGTAAGCGGAGCAGCGGTTTCGATCACATCATTTGCGGTTGCATCGCTGGCTATTGCGTCCATATTCACGTCCTGCTGTTCTGTAACGATGTCTTTTTTGCACGCAGTTAAAGCGAGTAAGGAAATTGCTGCGAGACCTAACACTTGGTTTTTGAAATTCATGGATTGATGACTCTTTTAAAATAAGGATAACTAAGATTGACGCTCCGACGGGAACCAAAATGGTGCCAGAAAAATTGTTGATTCTATTGTTCAACCTGGGGATTGCAGGCCCCGTGAGGGTTTCAGATAAAGGGAAATAAGTGATGGCGGATGTAAGTGTATGAGATTGCGGGAAATACGGTCATTTGAAAACCTGCATCCTGCTCGCCGGAATTTTTTCTGTAATTATTTTCCCGGGAAAATGAGGACGGATACAATAAAAAACCGGATAATTTGTTGCTGGTTTAACAATATAAACATGAATTCCGGTTTCAGTTCGCAGTTGGAAACATAATGCGGAACGTTTCTGCCTGGTTCTTTTCTTCTTCTGCAGGATGCTTGTCTTTGCTGTAATAGTCTTTTATAAAACGGCCCGCATCCGACCACACTGTTTCCATTATGCCGTAAAAGCGCTCGCTCATTTCCGGAGTTCCTGTTTTACGGAATTCAATCATATCTTTTACCTGTTGTGCAGCCACTTCAGGACGATTCCAGGAACAGCTGATTACTTTTAATCCTTTCGCGGCAAATATGACCGGGGTCTTATCGGGCCGCTCATAATGCCAGTCGCATATTACAACGTCTTTGGGAATTTTGTCGATTGCAGGAAAAGTGCCGTTGAAGCTGGCTTCCCATTCACCGATACCGGTGGTCTTTCCGTCCAGCAGCCGGTCGCCCCAGATCCACAGTTTACGGTTTCCTGCGGCCAGGTGATCGCGAACGCGCGTAACCTCGCCGGCAAATAATTCTGCCGTACTTTTTCCTCTGCAACGCGGGCATTTTTTCATGCCGATATAAAATACTTCATCCATTCCTGCATGAAATGCCCTGGCTTCAAATACATCACAGATTTCGTCCACCACATCAAAAATCACTTTGTGAACGCCGGGATGCAGGGGACAATAGCTTTTGCAATACAGGCTGTCGGCATTGGGCCACACATAATTCACAGGCATTTTTATCCAGGGCGTTTCGTCGAACTGCGGATATACTTCCAGTAATTTGGACAACTGTCCAGCCCACGATTGATGACCGAGTAAATTTATTTGTGGAACAATGTTTATAGAATTTGTCCGGCACGCTTCTACGATCTTTTTTACGTCGGCCTCGCTCAGGGCATTTGGAGCGATTAATTCAGGGTGAGACTTGTAACGGTAATTATAGTCGACCCGCAGTATAAGCGTATTAATGCCGCGGGGGGCCAGTTCGTTATGGATGAATAATACAAATGAGTCAAGATCAGCAGGAGACGGGGCCGCAATTGCGAGCGCTTTTACCGGTAAATTATTTTCCGCCGTATCCTGGGCATGCAATGAAAAGCAGCAGGCAATAATAGCTATTGAGCAAACTAACTTTTTCATAAACTGAAATTATGAAACAAACCTGAAGTTATTATTGTTATATTCGTAATATCCTGCATAGAAATTTATTGTCTCTTAAATAGGAGCCTGTAAAGGTTTCATTATTTAATTACCAAACAATCGTGTATGAGTCGATTTATGTTTTCGCGCTCTTCCGGGTTTCGGTCTGGGCAGTTTTTTTCCATGATTTTTATCTTTTTGGTCCTTTTGGTCCTTGCCTGTCCCGCCTTTGCAGAAGCCGATTTCCTGGCTTCTGATCTTGCGGTTTCCCTGGCGCCTGTTACTATTAAAGGGCAGGTGATGGATATATCGGGCGTTCCTGTTGCCAGCGCTACCGTGCAGGTGAAAGGAACGGCAATTACGACCGAAACAGATGCAAACGGAAATTATACGATCACCGCGGAAAGCAACGCCGTGCTGGTTATTTCATCAGTGGGCTATCTAACGAAAGAAGAGCCGGTAAATGGGCGCACCACTGTCAATGTTATACTGGAACAGAATAAAAAACAGCTCGATGAAGTGGTGGTGACCGCGCTGGGTATTAAAAAAGACAGGAGGGCGCTCGGCTATTCAGTGACCGAAGTGGCCGGATCTTCACTTACAGAAGCCCGTGAAACGAATTTCGTGAACAGCCTGGAAGGCCGCGTTGCAGGTGTCAACGTAAGTAATGTAGCTACGGGACCTGGCGGTTCTTCCAACGTAGTGATACGCGGCATCTCCGATATTACGGGCGCTAATCAGCCCCTGTATGTAATCGATGGCATCCCGATGCAGAACTCCACTTATCGCCAGACAGATGTTGAGGGCGGCTATGGCGGATCGGACGGCGGCGACGGAACGATCAACATCAATCCCGATGACATCGAATCGATGACCATATTGAAAGGATCCGCAGCTACTGCCTTATATGGTTATCGTGGCAGCAAAGGCGTGATCCTTATTACAACTAAATCCGGTAAAAATGCCAAGGGCTCAGGTGTGGAACTGAATTCGAACTTCGTGGCCCAAAGCGTTATCGATAATACCGACTGGCAGAAAGAATACGGACAGGGAAATAATGGATTGAAACCGGCCAGCGGTGACGACGCGTTTGAAACAGGTTTATCCAGCTGGGGCGCCAAACTCGATGGATCGATGGTGTACCAGTTCGACGGTGTTGAACGGCCCTATAGCGCAGTATCGGGCAATATGAAACGCTTTTATAAAACCAGCCTCGCAGCAGCGAATACCCTGTCGCTGAGTAAGAACCTGGGCGATGCCGGAAGTCTTCGCTTTTCAGCAAACAATCTGCATAATACCAGCATTATTCCGAATGCAGGATTTCAGCAGCAATCTTTTTCACTGTCTACGAATTATAAATTGGACAAGCATCTCAGCATGCAGTTGAAGGCAGAATATATTACGGCCTACACGCATAATCGTCCCAGTGTATCGGATGCCGTAGCCAATCCTAATTTTGCAACTTTATTTCTTTCGCCCAACGTCAATATTAAAGACCTCGCTCCCGGGTATAAGGAAGACGGATCGGAAAATCAGTTTCTCGATGACGCCTATACCACTAATCCCTATTTCGCGGCATATAAATTCATCAACAATACCCGGCGCAACCGCTTCATTGGTTCGGCAGACCTGAAATATACACTGGACAATGGATTGTATTTCGAACTTCGTGCGGGCCAGGATTATTTTGCAGACAGAAATACGAATGTGACGCCGAATGGAACCGCTTATCAGCCGGATGGATTTATGCAGGAGGAAAATGTGAAGTCGACCGAACTGAATGTGGATGCGATTATCGGTAAACAATTCAAAATAACATCCGATTTCAATCTTTCTGCTTTGGTGGGCGGAAATATGCGACATGCGGAAGTGGACCAGATAGACGCGGAGGGAAATACTTTTCAGACGCCTTACCTCTATACCATTGGTAACCTGGCAAGCCCCACGGAATATACCAGCAATCCTGTGGTAGAGAACAGATCATTGTACGGAACGATGGACCTGTCTTTCAAAAATTATTTATACCTGGGCATCACCGGCCGCAACGACTGGTATTCTACACTGGCGCCGGGCAAGACGGATTATTTCTATCCTTCTGTAAACGGTTCGTTTGTTTTCTCCGAAGTTTTCCATATTCCTTCATTGGATATGGGAAAAATCAGGTTGGGTTATGCAAATGTGGGTGGCGAGGCCGATGCACCCTATCAAACGCTGTTGGGATATAATAATATCGGGAATTTAAACGGTTACCCGATCGGGAATATTTCAAATGGTTCTACCGTACCCAGCTCCAGCCTCAGGCCTTCTTCTACCTCGGAGTATGAGATAGGAACGGAGTTGAGTTTTCTGGGCTATCGACGCCGCTTATTATAATAAAAAAGCGAGCAGGGAAGTGATACCTGCGGTTACTTCGGGCACATCGGGCTATAATGCGGTGCTGCTGAATTCAGGAACCATTCAAAACAAGGGTATTGAATTACTCGTATCAGGAACACCGGTTAAAACGAAAACATTCAGTTGGACAGAAACATTGAACCTCACCTACAATGTAAACAAAGTGCTCGCGCTTTCATCCGGTTCGGGAAATTATCCGCTCGGCTACTCGCGCGCCGGAGAAGATGAAGGATTAGGTGTTGCCTATATGTCGCAGACGCTTGGCAAATCGGCTTACCAGATTTTTGTGGCCGACCCCGCACGTGATGGCAAGGGGAATATATTAATTGATCCGGCCAATGAAGCTCCCCAGGCGGGAACCGATTATGTAAACGCCGGCTCGGGCATTGATCCCTGGACAACGGGTATTACCAGCGATTTTTATTATAAGCATTTCAAATTGTCGTTTCTGGTCGATGCGAAATTCGGGGGAAAGATATTTTCAGGAACCAACTGGTATGCTTACCAGTATGGATTATCCAAAGCCACTCTTCCCGGAAGAGACAGGACATACGGCACGGATGATGTGTTCCCGCAGACATATTATAATCTCGTCAGCACCTATAACCCCGCCATATTTGTATATGATGCCAGCTTCATGAAATTCAGGCAGATCATCTTTGGATATACGTTCCCCGCTTCTGCATTCAAAAATAAAATACAGGGAATTACCCTGAGCTTTGTGGCGAGAAATGTGTTCACGATCATGAAGCATACGCCTAATATCGATCCCGAATCGAATTACTCCAATGGCCCACAGGGCATAGAGCAGGCACAGGTGCCATATACCAGGACGTTTGGTTTTAACCTCAATCTGAAGTTTTAAGATGATCACCAAAAAACCATTCAACATGAAATTACAACCAGCCTATATAGTCATAGCGGCGTTTTCGCTGATCATTTTTTCTTCCTGTAAAAAAGATCTGCTGAAAATAAATACGGATCCCAATTCGGTATCCGTTGATATATTCGACCCGAATAATATTCTTACCGCTACGCAGCTTTATTACACCGGCAGTACCGACAATGCCATCGAAGTGGAAGAAACGGAAATTCAGGGCGCCGGGGCATTCATACAACACTTTGCTTCTACTTCAGGATATTTCTTCGGAGACAAATACATGCTGAGCCCCGGTGGCTGGGGATCTTTTTTCGATCATACGTATACCACCGCAGTGAAATATGCGGTTGATCTGTATACTACCACCACGGGTAAGGAACAATACAAAAATCTCCACCAGATAGCACGGATTATGAAAGCGCTGGTATTTGAGCGCATCACCGATGTATATGGCGATGTTCCTTATTTCCAGGCAGGAAAAGCTTATCATGAATCGCTTTATTTTCCGGTCTACGACAAGCAGCAGGATATTTATATGGACCTGCTGAAAGAGGTTTCCGAAGCGGTCGACAGCCTCGACGATGACGCGGATAAACCTGTCGGCGATATGTTCTATTCGCACGCCGATGATCAGATAGGTGCATGGCGAAAGTTTGGAAATACGTTATTGCTTCGCATGGCCATGCGGCTCACCAAAGTTGATCCTGAAATGGCCCAAACCTATGTAACGAAAGTGCAGGATGCAACAATGGAAAGTAATGACGACAATGCGATCGTTCCGCACGGCACCAATGATCCGCTGACGATAAACAGGATATACAGGGGTATTGGTGAAGATGGCGATATGCAGCTGTCGGCGCAGCTCAGTGATACCTTTATTAATTTCCTGAAGAATAATCATGATCCGCGCTTATCTGTGCTTGCGTACAGGTACGATCCTGATTTTGCTCCCGGCGATGATCCTTACGCGGGTCATGGATCCAGCGCTCCCGCACAACAGGCGGGATTGCCGAACGGATACGACGGCGGCAGCGGCGCCCACGGGATTATTCATGCGCCCGGCTACCTGGGAAACCTGAATCTGTATTCCCGCCCGAGTCCGATTATATTTAATGCAACCGCACCTACGCTGATATTAACGTATGCAGAATCCGAATTGCTGCTCGCCGACGCCGCGAAGCGCTGGGGCATAGGCGATGCAGAGGAACATTATGACAACGGAGTGAAAGCGGCTATTATGCAATGGAGCGTTTTTGACGGAGGGGAAATAGATGAAAGCGCTGCTGATGATTACCTGGATGCACATCCTTACAATGATGCGAAGGGTTTGGAAATGATCAACACGCAATTCTGGGTCGCTACATTTTTCAATGAATATGAAGCCTGGAGCAATTATCGCCGTACAGGATTTCCGGCGCTTAAGCCGGTGAATTATCCGGGCAGCCAGTCGCCCGGCGCTATTCCGAGAAGGATGGCTTATTCCACCGTGGATAAACAGGTGAATCCGGATAATTATAGTGCAGCTGTGCAAAATCTGCAGGGCGGTGACAAGATCACCAGCAGAATGTGGTGGGATACTCCATAATTGTATTAATTGCGCTGTATAAATAGAGTGAAAATCCCATTTTAAGATGTTGTAAAAACGGTGAGTTCGTTTTGCGGAATTGATTATTTCGCACAGTCAAACTTATTTATTTACATTTACAATTCTTATAAATGGGAGCCATAGAAAAGCTATTGCCATATTATACTTACGAAGATTACAGGCGTTGGGAAGGCCAGTGGGAATTAATTGACGGGTTTCCTTTTGCGATGAGCCCTGCCCCCGCACCTATACATCAGCGAATTGCATCCACAATAAATGCCCTGTTTTATAATGCACTGGATGCATGCAGCAAATGCTCCGTTTATCAGCCGATAGATTTTATGATCGCGGATGATACAATATTGCAGCCCGATCTGCTCGTGGTGTGTGATGACATCACCAAACCCTATCTCGATTTTAATCCATGGCTGGTTTGTGAGATCCTGTCGCCGGCAACCACATTAAAAGACCGCCACACTAAATTTAATATATACCAGAAAAGAAAAATTCCTTACTTCATTATTATTGCCCCTGCTGCTGAAGAAGCTGAAATATTTGTCTTAAAAAATGATATATACGTGCTGGCGCATAAGGGTAAGGATTTTTTGTTCGATTTTACCTTTGATAACTGTTCTGCCACAATAGATTTTAGTGAAATTTGGTAAACCAGATTAAATTATGATACGACTTGCTATCTGTTTTGTTTTAACTATCGGAATTGCTTCGGCATTGACTGCACAGACAGGAAAAGGTTTTCAGATAACCGACAGACCGGAGAAAAAACAGATTGATATTTCCTGGAACGGTCAGTTACTGACTTCTTATTGTTTTTATGATTCGAGCCGGAAACCTGTTTTATTTCCTGTAAACACGATCGATGGCGTAACCGTCACGCGCGGATATCCTTTTGCCCCCCGACACGGAGACAGAACGGATCATCCCCACCATACAGGCATCTGGCTGAATTATGAATCGGTGAACGGACTCGATTTCTGGAACAACTCCACGGCGATTCCCGGAAATAAAAGAAATGAATATGGCACAATTCTTCACCAGAAAGTGGTCAGCAGGAAAGCCGGCAGGGATCGTGCATCGCTGGCTATTTCAGCAGTCTGGATCAGGCCCGATCATAAAACCTTATTGAACGAACAGACTGTTTTTAATTTTAGCGTAAAAGACGGCAGCTTTTTTATTGACAGGAAAACAACGCTTACCGCCGATACTACTGTATTGTTTAAAGATGCAAAGGACGGATTGATGGCGATACGCGTGGCCCGCGAGCTCGAAATGCCTTCAACCGAATCGACCAGCTTCGTGGATGCGAAAGGAAATGTTACGAAAATGGACAACCTGAGCAATGCGAATGTAACCGGCATGTATCACAGTAGCGAAGGTATTAACGGCGATTCTGTCTGGAGCACCCGTGCCAAATGGGTGACACTAACCGGCAAAAAAGATGATAAGGAAATCACCATTGCAATGATCGACCATCCGTCTAATCCGGGATATCCTTCTTACTGGCATGCCCGCGGCTATGGATTATTCGCCGTAAATCCGCTGGGACAGAAAATATTCAGTAAAGGCGCCCGGGAAATGAACCTGACCCTGCAAAAAGGACAATCGGTTACTTTCCGCTACGAGGTGATCATCCATTCCGGCGCTCCACTGAACGACGCGGAGATGAATAATTATGCCAAAGAATTTTCTTCACGGAAATAAGTATAAACGGCAGCTGTTATATAGAACACCGCCTGCACAGGTTTTTTGGAATATTGAAAGTGCAGGAATAGTGTTTACTGCCAGGTAACCCGGAGTGCAGGCGGCCCGGAATTCGGTCATCACAGGATAATCAATGGTATGAGCGCTGCTGACGGATTGGTAAGGAAAAAAATGCTGGAACAGCTCGGACCCGGTAAATCCTGGGATATCCTTGTAATCGGCGGTGGCGCCACGGGACTGGGTATTGCGCTGGACGCCGCCAGCCGCGGCTATTCCACTTTACTTCTCGAGCAAAATGATTTTGCGAAAGCCACCTCGAGCCGTTCCACGAAACTTGTACACGGAGGTGTGCGGTATCTTGCCCAGGGAAATATTAAACTGGTATATGAGGCTCTGCGCGAAAGAGGGATCCTGCTGAGAAACGCCCCGCATGTGGTGAAACCACTTTCATTTATCATTCCCTGCTATAGTTATTGGGAGAAAATAAAATACTCGGCAGGCTTGAAATTCTATGATCTCCTGTCGGGTAAATTCAGTTTTGGGAAATCGGTATTTCTCGATAAGGAAAAAATAATTGAACGGTTCCCGAATATCGACTCAAAAGAATTGAAAGGCGGCGTGCAATATTTCGACGGGCAGTTCGACGATGCACGGCTCGCTATCGATATCGCCAGGTCTGCCGCGGACCAGGGCGCCACTGTAATCAATTATTTCAAGGTAATATCTTTAATAAAATCGGGAAATAAAATTGCAGGAGCAACGGCAAGAGATATTCTTTCAGATAAAATATATGAGATCAGCGCCAACGTAGTAATCAATGCGACGGGTGTTTTTGTGGATGAGATATTAAAAATGGAAGATGAAAATAAAAAGCCTGTTGTCACGACCAGCCAGGGCGTGCATATCGTTACAGATAAAAAATTCCTGCAATCATCGGATGCGCTGATGATTCCCAAAACCGCTGATGGCCGCGTATTGTTTGCATTGCCCTGGAAAGGCCAGTTGCTCATCGGAACCACCGATACACTGGTGAGCCATACCGATTCCCTTGAGCCCCGCCCACTGCAACAGGAGATTGTTTTTTTACTCGACAGTCTCGCAGGCATTTTGCGCAATCCGCCGAAGCAGCAGGATGTGCTGAGCGTATTTGCCGGCCTGCGCCCGCTTGCGGCATCATCGGACCACCAGTCGACAAAAGAAATTTCACGCAATCATAAATTAATGGTTGGTAAGTCGGGGTTGGTCACGATAACCGGTGGCAAATGGACCACCTATCGAAAGATGGCGGAAGAAACGGTAAATGCCGCCGCCGCTGTCGCTGCTTTGGCTCCCCAAAAATGCACTACAGGAAATATCCGTTTACATGGTTATTCAACGCAGCCTTCAGATTCGCATCTGTCTGTATATGGCGCAGATGAAGAGCATATCAAGGCATTGATTGAGCGGCAGCCATCGCTGCTCGCCAGATTGGATGCCAGTTATCCTTTCACAGAGGCGGAAATTGTCTGGGCCGTTCGCGCAGAAATGGCTATGACCGTCGAGGATGCACTGGCCCGGAGAACCAGGCTGCTGTTCCTGGATGCCAGGGCCGCTATGCGGGCCGCACCACGCGTAGCGGAAATCATGATGAAAGAATTACATTTAAATGAGGAATGGAAACAACAGCAGGTTCAGGCATTTAACCGGCTGGCTGAAAAATACCTGTTAACCAACGAAGCCAATGGAAAAATATATCCTGGCCCTTGATCAGGGCACGACAAGCTCACGCGCTATCATTTTCGACAATCATGGAAAAATCATTTCCATCGCACAAAAAGAATTTCAGCAGATTTATCCGCAGCCGGGCTGGGTAGAACACGACCCGATGGAGATATGGTCGTCGCAGGCAGCTGTACTCACGGAAGCAGTCGTAAAAGCCCGTTTAAGAACTTCCGATATCGCAGCTATCGGTATTACCAACCAGCGCGAAACGACAATCGTCTGGGATCGCGAAACGGGCCGGCCCGTTTGCAACGCCATCGTATGGCAGGACAGGAGAACGGCAGCATATTGCGATAGCATTAAAGAACAACACGGAAAAAATATATTACAAAAAACCGGGCTTGTGGCAGATGCCTATTTTTCTGCATCAAAAATTAAATGGATACTTGAAAATGTTCCCGGTGCAAAAGAGAAAGCGGCTACAGGACAACTTGCTTTCGGTACGGTGGATTCGTGGCTGATCTGGAACCTTACCGCCGGCGCGGTACACGTAACCGATGTAAGCAATGCATCGCGAACAATGTTATACAACATCAGCTCCTTACAATGGGACAAAGAATTGTTATCCTTATTCGATATTCCGGAAAGCATGCTCCCCAGAGTTGCCTCCTCATCGGAGGTATATGGAGAAACAGCGGGTCGCATAGCTGCCGGTAAAATTCCCGTTGCAGGTATTGCCGGCGATCAGCAGGCGGCGCTGTTCGGCCAGATGTGTATCGAACGGGGCATGGTTAAAAATACCTACGGTACGGGTTGTTTTATGCTCATGAATATTGGCAATAAGCCCATTATTTCCAAAAATAATCTCGTTACCACTATTGCATGGAAAGTGGGAGACAGGTTGGAATATGCATTGGAGGGAAGTATTTTTATGGCAGGCGCCATTGTGCAATGGCTGCGCGACGAATTAAAAATAATTTCTTCTTCTGCTGAAGTGGAGAAGCTGGCTGAGGCAGTAGCAGATAACGGCGGTGTTTACCTTGTCCCCGCTTTTGCAGGGCTCGGTGCGCCCCACTGGAACCCGCATGCCCGGGGCACGATGGTGGGCATGACGCGGGGAACCTCTTCGGCGCATATTGCAAGGGCCGCGTTGGAAAGTATCGCTTTTCAAACGAGAGATGTGTTAAAAGCAATGGAAGCGGATGCTTCGGCAAAGATCAGCGAACTGCGCGTTGATGGCGGCGCCACAGCAAATAACCTGCTCATGCAGCTGCAGGCCGATGTGCTGGATACAAAAGTGGTAAGACCGGCCGTTACCGAAACTACTGCGATGGGCGCAGCCTGCCTGGCCGGCCTCGCCGTTGGTTTCTGGAAAAATATCAGTGAGATTCAACGTCAATGGATAGCCGAAAAAGAATTTGCTCCGGGAAAAAATGCCGCCGTTAAAAACAGTTTGCTGGGCTGGGAAAAAGCCGTACAGGCAGCTATATACTGGGCCGGGCTTTAACGTGTTCCCCTGTATTGATTTATTATTTCAATAGTAATCAGCAATGCCTGGCGACTCCATTACATTCTGATCGTATCCGGCAGATACTTTGCGAGCAGGTCCTCGTAATAAGGTTTTAATTCCCTGAGATCGGGAGGATTGGGGTTCTTTGAATAAAGATCGTAAGGATTGAATTTTCTTACCCACGCAAACATTTTCCTGTCGTGATCGCTCATCAGGTGATCATAGGCTTCCTCCCTGTGCTGCGAATAAAAAGAGTGATACCTGATCATGTAAAGAGCAGGTTCCGGAAGATAATCTTTGGTGATATGATACATATATTCGTCGTGCCCCCAGGAAAGCTGTACGTTTTCCAGCCCGCAGCCATGAGAATATACGCCGTATTTGGTATTATATTTTTCATTGTGTGCATCCGGGTTCTGATCGAAGAATTCGGGATAAACGATTTTATCGGAAAAAGCACATCCTACCGGGAAGGTGTCGCCCACGACGGCCCATTGCGGCTCGCCGAACAGGCAGAGCACTTTTCCCATATCATGGATAAAGCCGGTCAGTACGAACCAGTCGGGATGACCGTCCCTTCTGATGGCTTCGGCGCTCTGCAGGAGGTGCTGCAACTGGTCGAGCTCGATATCGGGATCGGAATCGTCAACGAGCGTATTTAAAAACTCCATCGCCTGCCAGGGCTTCATTTCCTTGCGGTTGAACCGGAGAAATTCATTCTTTTTTTCCTGCACGAAATCGTAAGTCTGGTACTGGTGGTTGAGCCGGTAGAATTCGCGGACGGTATCGCGCCCGGGATTATCGTAATTGCGGTATTCTTCTTTTGCTTTTGCAGTGGTCCCGGGTTCGGGATAGCGTTCAAGCACATCGTCTTCCCACATTTCAATGCTTTGCAATGGATTGATCTCTTTTTCTGTCAATTGCGAATTCCTCATAACGGCATTTTAAGTAGTATAAATTTAACTCATTTCGCGCAAAACGAATAGCCCTGCGGCAGTTTACCAGAAAACAATGTAAAGAGCGGCCAGTATGCCCAGGATGAATACGGAGCCTGCAATAAAAGCCGGTGGGCACCGGAACATGGCTTTCTCTATAACCAGCTTCTGTTCCTGCTGTTTGCTTTTTGGATTCAGCAGGCTTATGACGATCATGGCGGCGATAAGGGTCACAAAAACGATCCCCATGCGGTCGATAAATGGATAGTCGGGGAACCATCCATTTGTCCATGCCGGCAGGAATTTTAATACGATGGATAGAGGGATCGTGAGAATGGCGGCGGTCAAAGCGGCGCCCGATGTTGTTCTCCGCCAGCAGAATCCCATCAGGAAAATGGCAAGTACGCCCGGAGAGATAAAGCCTACATATTCCTGGATAAACTGGTAAGCCTGTTCAAGTGTGCTTAATGCAGGCGCCACCAGCGCAGCGATCAGCATAGCGATGATTACTGTCCACCTTCCTGTAAGAATCAGGTTTTTTTCGCCTGCGTCTTTGCGGAAAAACTTTTTATAAATATCGAGCGAAAATATCGTGGAGATGCTGTTGGCCTTCCCTGCAAGTGAGGCTACGACCGCTGCGGTGAGCGCCGCGAATGCGAGCCCTTTTAATCCGGCCGGTAAAAGATTTAACAGGGTAGGATAGGCATGATCGGGTTTTACCACACCGGCAACTGTCATCTGCTCCTGGAATAATCCTTCCTTGAATAAAACAAAAGCGGTGATGCCGGGCAGCACGGCAATCACGGGCACCAGTAATTTTAAAAATGCAGCGAACAGGATTCCATTGCGCGCCGTTTTTAAATTGGCGCCCAGTGCACGTTGAATAATATACTGGTTACATCCCCAGTAATTCAGGTTGTTGATCCACATGCCGCCGATAAGTACGCTTAAGCCCGGAAGATCGGTGTAATATTTATTTGATTTATCAAAGATCATATGAAAATGATCCGGCGCGTGCTGCCTGATAAGTGATAATCCTTTCAGGATGTTTTTCCCGTAACCGAAATGTTCCGAAACAATATTTAATGCAAGATAGGTAGTGACCAGTCCGCCCAATATCAAAACAAATACCTGGAACACATCGGTGTAGCCGATCACTTTCATGCCACCCAGCGTAACAATAACCGAAAAGATGGCGAGGCCCGCGACGGCAGTTGTAAAAGAAACATTCGAGATCGAAGCGATGGCCAGCGCGCCAAGGTATAATATGGAAGTGAGATTGACGAATACATACACCAGCAGCCAGAAAATAGCCATGACGGTACTCACCGCATCATTATACCGCTGCGCCAGAAACTGCGGCATGGTATATATTTTATTGCGCAGGTAAATGGGAAGAAAAAATACGGCAACAATGATCAGTGTTGCCGCTGCCATCCATTCGTATGTTGAAATGGCCAGCCCCAGCGCAAATCCTGATCCCGACATGCCGATAAAATGTTCTGCGGAGATATTGGAAGCTATCAGTGAAGCGCCAATGGCCCACCAGGTAAGCGATCCTTCTGCAAGGAAAAAATCTTTTGAATCGGCGCTTCGCGATTTCTTTTTACGGTAAACATAATAGCCGAAGGTCACTACCAATACGAAATAGATCAGGAACACGATGTAATCGGACAGTTGAAGCTGGTGCATACGGTGAGCAGGCGTTAGAACATTAAAATAGTGGTTTTCGCCTGCATTTGCTGATTTAATTTATAATTATCATTTGTTAAGCCGGGTGAACATTTGAAAAGTGTTTATTTTGAGGTCATGAAGCATCTTTTGTTTGTCAGCTGTTTTTTTGTTTCGGCAGCGGTCATGGCGCAAAATGCACCGGAAGGAGAAGAGAGGGTATTTAAAAAAGAAAACCTGTTTACCGGTGGAAGCATTTCGCTTGGGTTTTCGGGCAATTCTTTTCAGGCCGGCGCCAGCCCGGTACTCGGATATAATGTATCCCCCTGGCTGGATGCAGGCGTGTCGCTGAACTATAATTACACGGCCTACCGCGATGTCAACATCGTTGCTCCGAATGATAAGCTGCGCTCTTCCACCTACGGGGGAGGCGTATTTACCCGCATCTACCCGGTAAATTTTATTTTTTTACAGGGGCAGTTTGAACATAATATCATTAGCCAGAAACTGATTCCCGGCAATGGAGCGTCTTCTTCAAAAAATAAATACGATGCGAACAGCCTGCTGCTCGGCCTCGGGTATGCCACGGGCCGGTATCCCGGCAGCGGCCAGCCGTTTTTTTATCTCTCGCTGCTGTTCGATGTGTTGCAAAACGGGCATTCTCCTTATGTAAGCAATACGGGTACTATTATTCCGATCCTTCGTGGCGGCCTGCAGGTTCCGCTCTTTCGCCGTAAATGAGGTTTGCGAAATCTTTAATATCTTGTATGCTTCATGAAAAAAGTATTGTGCTTTGGCGAACTGCTTATGCGTTTTTCGCCGAGGCTGAATGAAGAATGGCTGAACACTTCCACGATGCCGGTTTATATCGGGGGCGCAGAACTGAATGTGGCCAATGCACTGGCGAAGTTTGGCATACCGCCGGCTTATAGCACTGCAATCCCGGATAATTATCTTTCCCGTGAGATTACGGCGTTTTTAAACAAAAGAAATATTGATACTTCCCCCATTACTTATTCGGGAAAGCGGATCGGCATTTATTTTCTGCCGGGCGGCGCCGATCTGAAGCATGACAGCGTTATCTACGACAGGGCGCATTCATCATTCGCAGATTTAAAGCCGGGGATGCTCGACTGGGATCGCATACTGGACAATGTGGGCTGGTTTCATTTCAGCGCTATCGTACCGGCAATCAGTAAAGAACTGGCCATGGTTTGTGAGGAAGCGCTGAAAGCGGCATTAAAAAAGAATATTGTTGTTTCCCTCGATCTCAATTATCGTAAGAAACTCTGGCAGTATGGATACGAGCCAAAAGAGATCATGCCTGCGCTCGCAGCATATTGCGATGTGATAATGGCCAATATCTGGAGCGCCAATAATATGCTCAACACGCCGCTTGATGGGGAAATCATCCGGCCGAAAACGGTTGATCGTTATGCTGCCCATGCCAGGCAAACCTCGTTATCCATACAAAATCGTTTTCCGCGATGTAAAACAGTTGCCAACACGTTTCGCTTCGATGAAGGAGCGGGCATACATTACTATGCTACGATTTGTCATAACGGTCAGCATGCTGTTTCAAGAGAATTTCGCAGCGAAAAAATTGCGGATAAAGCAGGCAGCGGCGATTGTTTTATGGCGGCGCTGATTACAGGAATGCTCAATAAATGGGAACTCCAAACCATCATCGACTTCGCTGCCGCCGCCGCATTCGGTAAATTGCATGAGTCCGGCGATTTTACGAACCAAACGATGGAAACCGTTAAAAAGAATATGTTATAGCATGAGCAGGAAACATGAAATTATTGACGCAATAGTATCCGGTGGACTGCTGCCGCTTTTTTTTCATCCTTCCCCCGAAAGCAGCACGGAAGTGGTAAAAGCGATATACGATGCGGGCGTGCGAGTTGTAGAATATACCAACAGGGGAGAAGCGGCGCTTGACAATTTTATTTCATTAAAAAAAATGAATCTGCCCGGCATGTACCTTGGCATCGGCACCATCCGGAACGCCGCAGACGCCGAATTATTTATCGCGGCAGGAGCGGATTTTATTATCTCACCGGGATTATCGGAAGATGTTTTTTCGGTTGCCCGGGCCCGTGATATTTTATACATTCCTGGTTGCATGACGCCCTCTGAAATCATGCGGGCCGAATCCCTTGGCGCCTCGATGGTGAAATTATTTCCGGGGAACGTATTGGGCGCGAAATATGTTTCTGCTATAAAAGAATTATTTCCTTCCATATCCTTTATGCCGACCGGCGGCGTGGATACCACGAAAGAAAATATTAAAGAGTGGTTTGATGCCGGTGTGGCAGCAGTGGGTATGGGAAGCAAATTGCTTTCAAAAACGATTATCGATGAAAAAAAATATTCAGCCATTACCTCTCAAACAAAAGAAATAGTAACACTAATCGCCACCGTCAGAAAATAACCCCATACTTAACGATATGCAGCCAACAGGAAATTACAGGTGGGTTGTTGTAGCATTATTATTCTTTGCCACAACAATCAATTATCTCGACAGGCAGGTAATCGGTTTATTAAAAGATACCCTTGCCCATGACCTGAACTGGTCCGAAACGGATTACAGTAATATTGTGATGGCTTTTTCCGCTGCCTATGCGGTGGGATACTTTTTATTTGGCCGCATTATCGATCATATCGGCACTAAACTGGGTTATGCGGCCTCCATCGTTTTGTGGAGCTTTGCGGCAATGGCTCATGCATTGGCGGGAAGCACAACCTCTTTTGGAGTGGCCAGGGCGGCCCTCGGCTTCGGTGAGGCCGGTAATTTTCCTGCGGCCATCAAATCAGTGGCCGAATGGTTTCCCAAACGGGAACGCGCCCTTGCAACGGGCATTTTTAACAGCGGCACCAATGTGGCGGCTATCGCCGGCCCCCCTTTGATCGCCTGGATCTTTACGGCCTATGGCTGGAAGGAAGCGTTTATCTGGACGGGTGTGCTGGGATTTGTATGGTTGATTTTCTGGTTGATATTTTACGATATTCCTACGCGGCACAAACGTGTTTCCCGGGCCGAACTGGAATATATCAACAGCGATGCACCCGAAGCCGACCCGGAAAATGATGCGAAGGTCAGCTGGCGGAAATTGCTGGGTGTGAAACAAAGCTGGGCGTTTATATTCGGTAAATTTTTTACCGATCCGATCTGGTGGTTTTATCTTTTCTGGGTGCCCAGTTATTTCAATACCACTTATCATCTCGACATAAAAAGCTCGGCCATACATGTTTCGGTCGTTTATGTCGCATCAAGCTTCGGAAGCATATTTGGCGGGTATTTATCCGGTGCATTAATAAAAAAAGGAATGCCTGTTTATAAAGCGCGGAAAATAACGATGCTCATTTTTGCTTTGCTCGTGGTGCCGGTCGTGTTTGTGCAATATACAACCGGTATCTGGGCAGCCGTTGCGCTGATCAGCCTGGCAACGGCAGCGCACCAGGCCTGGAGCGCAAATATTTTTACAACGGCCTCGGATATGTTTCCGAAAAAAGCGGTGAGCTCGGTGGTGGGCCTCGGTGGTATGGCCGGATCGGTGGGAGGAATATTGTTTCCCCTGGTGATCGGCGGATTGCTGGATCATTTTAAATTGATGGGCCGGATCGGCACGGGATATAATATCATCTTCATGATCTGTGGCTGCGCCTATCTGCTGGCGTGGCTGGTGATGCATTTGCTGGCGCCATCGATGAAACAGGTCCGCTTATCCGAATGATCGCGAGGACAGCTATCGCTGGGCGGAGCATGATTTTTTTGTGATTATTTTCTCTTGCATACACATATCCGGCTTTTATTTTTCCCCGTGGTTTATTGATTTTTGTCATTAACTTGTAGTGATCAAAGTTGCCTGCCCGGATGGGCATGAACCAATAGCCTGACCTGAATGAAGCCGGTATCCGAAAATAATCCTTCGTCCAACGATCCTGGGTTAAGAAATGATCTTCCCCCTTCGAAGGGACCTTTATTTGAAGGTGAAACCCTGTTCAGGACTATAATAGATTCCGCTCCTGCAGGAATTGCCATATTCAGAGGCAGGGAGCTGATTATCGAAACACCCAACCAGGTTATCATCGACATAATCGGCAAGGGCCCGGATATCGCGGGTAAGCGACTGGCCGATGTGTTGCCTGAATTGGTAAATCAGCCTTTTCTCCAGATACTCGACGATGTATATACCACTGGCAAACCGTTCAGAAGTTATGATACTCCCGCAAACATTGTAAGGAACGGAGTGATGTCGACCTTTTATTTTGACATTACGTTCAGCCCGCTATTTGATACAGAGGGGAAAGTATATGCGATCCTCGATATTTCCGTGGAAGTGACCGAGGCCGCTCAATCGAGGAAACGATTAAAAGAGATCCAGGATGCGCTCGAGGACGCGCTGGCGCTGGCTAAACTGGCCGCCTGGAAGATCGATGCAAAGACAGGCATGATAGAATATTCCGACCGCATGCGTAAGTGGCTGGGCATTAGTGAAACGACACGACGGGTAAGCAAAGCGGTTAATTATCTTTTTGAAGGCGAGCGCGAAGCGGTACAAAAAGCAATCCGGTGGGCGCTGGATCCCGCCAGCGGGGGCGTGCTTGACATGGAATACAGTATCGTAAACCAGGAAAACGGACGCCGCCGCATTATTCATTCGCAGGGCAGGACCACTTTTAATGAGAAAGGCGAGCCGCTGGTGCTTTCCGGTGTTTCACAGGATGTGACCGAACAAAGAAATGTGCGTATGGCGCTTGAGCATGAGGTGCAGCAGCGCACCGAAGAGCTTAATGCGGCCAACGAGGAATTGACAGCGATAAATGAAGAGCTGCATGCGATGAACGAGCAACTGCTGATGTTGAATGAAAAGCTGGAACATTCGAATGAGGACCTGCAGCAATTTGCCCATGTGGCCAGCCATGATCTGAAAGAGCCGGTAAGGAAAATAAAAACCTTCCTCGGAATTATAGAGGGCGATGCCGGCACACAGCTATCTCCCCGCGCGCAGCAGTTGTTCAGGAAAATATCCGGTTCTTCCGACAGGATGTTTTCGATGATCAATGGCATACTGGAATATTCTACGCTTAGTGAATCCGGGCACCCCGCTGTAAAAGTTGACCTGCAGCTTTTAATGGAGCATGTGATCCAGGATCTTGAAATGCTTATTCAGCAAAAAAATGCAACGATACATTGCCAGGGTCTTCCCGTAATAGAGGGCGTGGAAACATTGTTGTACCAGCTCTTCTCCAATTTAATTATTAATGCGTTGAAGTTTTCCAGGCAGGATGTGCCACCGGTGATCCGGATAAATGCATATTCGGAAAATGATTTGTATGTAAAAATTACAGTAGCGGATAATGGATTGGGATTTACAAATGAGCAGGCCGAAAAAATATTTACCATGTTTTCCCGGCTCCACTCCAAAGATAAATTTGAGGGCACGGGCCTGGGCCTGTCGCTGGCAAGAAAGATCGTGTCGCGGCATGGCGGCACCATTGCGGCCAGCGGCGTGGCCGGCGAAGGTGCGGTATTTACGATTACGCTGCCTTATTTTCAGAAAGAGAGCGTGATTTGATTTTTCTTATATTCATCAACTGAAATTGCAGTTGCACCGGCGTCGTGCGTCATTAAATTATCTAAACTATTTTCTTTGTTGTCATGTGGTGGATATATGCTTTGCTGTCGGCTTTCTTTGCAGCCCTTACAGCGGTTTTTGCCAAGATGGGCGTAACAGGCGTAAATGCCAATCTTGCCACGGCGGTAAGAACGGTAGTGATTTTATTAATTGCTTGGGCGATTGTTTTACTCAGGGGAGAGGCGAAAGGGTTAAGTGCATTATCCAGGCAAAATATCTTGTACCTGGTTTTATCGGGCGTGGCCACGGGAGCTTCGTGGATATTTTATTTCCAGGCATTGCAGAGGGGAAAGGTGTCGCAGGTGGCGCCTGTTGACAAGTTGAGCGTGGCGCTGGCCATTATTTTATCCCTGTTATTTTTGGGAGAAACGCTTACGCTAAAAGCCGGTATCGGCGCGTTGCTGATCATCGCAGGAACCTTTGTGCTCATCCTGTAGCGGCTATACGAGGTTCCGGGCAACATAGCGGAGGCCGACGCAAAAGCTGGCCAGGCCGAGCAGGGTTTGCCAGGACACGGTCATCAGGCGAACAGATCCGTTATGTCGTGTAAACGAATTACTTATAACCTCCTGGGAGGTGCAGAACTGAACGGACAGTCCAAGCAATAGCAGGATAAATATATCCAATACGAGGGTATACGTTTTCATGGCGGGTGCCGGATTAGCTCTTAAAACGTAAAAAAGGGGGGTGTTGGTATGTGGGTGAGCCCCATTAATGCTGCCCTTCTTTCGGGAATAGTTTGTTCAACCTGGCTATCAGATCAGGTCCCCGAAGATTTACAGCGATGATCCTCATATTTCTATCAACTAAAAAACTGGCGGGGATAGCGTGCACCTTCAATCTTTTTGATAACCTGCCGGTATCGTTTTTATCTTCCCGGTATTGTTTCCAGGGTAAGCCATATTTTTTTACGGCCTTGAGCCAGTCTGTCCGATCATCATCTAATGAGATGCTCACGATATCTAATCCCTTATGGCGATAGATTGAATCTGCTTGTTTAAGGAAAGGAAACTCTTCTATACAGGGCTTGCACCAGCTGGCCCAAAAATCGATAAGAAAATAATTCTGATGTGTTCTGCGTGTGATCGTTGTCTTAACGTTTTCGGTATTGACGATTGAAAAATCAGGAATTGAATCCCCTGCTTTTGGAACATCCCTTAAAGCGACTATTTTTTTTAATAAGAACCGGCCGCCGGGAGTGTTTTTTAATGTATCGTCCAGCAATTCATAGTAGGATGACATTAAACCCAGGTCTTTCTTTCTCCAAAATAAGTCCGCAATAAGTGTGGGAGCAAGATAGCTGTGTATTTCTTTAGCTATGAAAGCGGTATCCCTGGTCCATTGTACAGAGTCCATAAAAGTAACTAAACTCCGGAGCTTCTCTTTTATGGCTGTATTTCCTCCCGGCTTGTTCCAGGAGGGGTCTGACAGGATATTATCGATTTGGAATGAGGCTGACGCGGGCAAGAGACGGGCTGAGCTAAATTTGCTATATATGGAATCAAGTCTTCCCCCGGAAGAAGTAACTGAAAATGGAATTAATTGGCCTTTCACTGTAAAAGATTCATTGTCCAAAAAAAGATTGAACATATTCGGAGAAAAGTTAAAAAATATAGAGCAACGCTGAGGAATACTGACTGAACCATTAAAACGAAAAGCTCCATCTTTTACTTCGGCTGAGTCCATTATATCGCCGTTATTATCCATTAAAAAGGCTTTTACCTGTTTTGCTGCTTCAATTGTCCCGTTTATTTAATAGCCTTTTTGTGCAAAGCAGGGAATGGCGAAGGTGATCATTATAAGGAATAAGGTGATATCTCTGAGCATAAAATATAATAATAAGGGGGAAGTTAGTGATTTTCCCCCTTGTTTTGTGATATTAATTGTGATCTACCTGGCACTGAGTGGCTCCCGGCCCCCCGGCATCGCAAGTAATCTGCGTACCATTTGGTTCGCATTTACAGTAGGCAACCAAAAAATTTCTCCAGCAGCAGGCAAAGTTGCCGTTGCCTGAACATGTAACTTCGCACCCTTCTTTGCACAAACCAGCGAGGCAGACCAGGCCGTCGCAACAATTAGAATCAACCACGCAGCTGTCGTTTATTCGACCACAAACACCTCCGGTAATCTGCTTTAATTGTTTCCGGCTTAAAATTACGTCATCTTTTAAGTTTAATTTTTCCAGGTCAAAATTTATTCTTTTCATAAACAAACATTTTTTATAATGTATAAATATTATTTATGTATAAATATTACCTACATTTCAAGTGCTGTCGAAATATTTTATAATTAATTTATTCATTATAAAAATTTAAGTAAGTCTTATGATTGTGTATGTCAATAAGTAAGATCATAGGAAATATTTTAAGTCGGATATAGAATACATTTCCGGCAGCTGATATCCATTAATAAAAAATGTTGGCGTAAATGAAATGCCTACTTGCTTACACCATTCGGACATTGAGCGAAGTTTGTGATTCTGAAATTGCAGATCTTCACTCAAGGGATGTTTGTTGGCAAAGGTGTCATAATTCTTCTCAGGAGTGTCGTACCAGTCAGAAAGTGCTTCCCTTAGCATTGGCTCATCGCGTTTTTCAGAGATTGCTAATAAATGCCTGACAGGTCGTCCCTTTATGTCGTTTTCATTGTCGGTAGCTGTAAAGATAATTTGAACCTGTAGGTCGGAGTTTGTCTCCAGTAAATTATCTATTTCAGGATGAGCCTTGGCGCATGGACCGCAATACGGATTACATACTTTAATAATCTTCACGGTTGGATTTGGGTTTCCTAATACTAAGCCGAGATTTATAGGATCGATTTCTATCTTCTTGCCTTTTGCAAGCAAGCCATCGAATAACAGATGATTTTTTTTAATTCTTTCCAGATCTATTTTATATTGTTCGGATTGAATGCCTTTAACAACCATAGGCTTAATTAGAAACCAAAGAATAAAAGGAATGATGAAGCACATAAAAATTGGAACCAGATCTAAAAGTGAAAACGATGAAAAGGTGTTTGATGCGAAGAATAACCTAATCATTACGAGCAAAAATTCAATAAATAATACCGCCTGGACTGCGAGACACAAAATGCACCATTGCTTTATGATCTTCCATTGATAGTAAATCGAAAAAATAATGTATGGTGTTGCTAACAGGCTTAAATATTCCGTGAAAGTTAGGACGGCTTGGGTAGGTCCGATGACGATTAAATTAATAAGATTACCAAAAAAATACATGAATCCTATTTCACTCCAGGAAATAAATCCAAATATTTTTGAATGTTTAGAATGTAATACTGCGTTGCAGTTCACTTTTGTGCTTGATTTGCAAACTTTCTGTAATGAAATATTAGATTTATCTATATCACCCCATGTTAATAAGACCGTTATGTAGGTGCCAAAACTGCTCATGCAAATCAGAGATATGGGATACCAGGACTCCCATCCAAGTCTAATGATAGATAAGATTATTGATACACTTGCCGAAAAGAGTAATATGAGAGCTGCTGAGACCATCACTGATTTTTCGAAAACTTCTTTTTTCCTGGTTTGAGAGTACTCGGGTTCGCCACCATCTTCAACGGCATGAATTAATGTTGCAGTTCCTGTCCATATTTTTAAAAAGGATTCTTTTTCGATGGAAACCCATTTTTTGGAATCGGTATTAAAAATTTGGAGAGATTTCAAGCCGATATTCCTAATAAGAGTGAAAATCGGCTCTTTACCCATATCTATCTGTACAACGCAAGGCATGGGAAGTTTTCTCAGCAAATCTTCGCTCGCAAGAATTGTTGTATTACTTATTTTCCAATTCGTTAATGCATCACTCATGCTTAGCAATGATGGATAGTCGGGGTGTTCTTTCAGATTCTTTTTGAGTGTTGAATTTGATACCTTGACCTTTAATAATGATAATAGCTCGCGAACGACAGTAATAGGATTTGAGTCTTTATTTATTTCGGATAGCGCGGAGAGGAATAACATAGAGAAGGTTGTTTTGTACCCAAAGTTCATGCGCCGTAGTCCAATATAATTAGACTTGGAAAATTATTTTTAATGAAGGTGAAATTGTAGGTATATGCTTACAATCTTTTCAAATGATTCTTGAGAAAAGAACTTCCGATCAGAATAGAATACCTATGTGGGAAAGTTTCGTGATCAAATAGTTGATAACCTGATTATGTTACAAGCTGCGACTTAGCTAACTGAACAGCGGGATGGAGTCAAAAGATAACCATTTAGCATGAGTATATCAATGCCTCCTTTTGTCCGTTTCATTTCATCTTTATCAATTTCCATTTGAAATAGATTGTTCACTAATTTTCCGTCTTTCTGGTAGAAATATGTTTTACGTGATTTGTCATATTCAATTGGAAATCCTAGCTCTTTCATATCTTTTATGTAATTGTTTAGGAGGCTTCGGCTTATGCACATTTTTCTGGCAAATTGTTGCTGGTTGCCGGTTGCTTTTCGCCTTATCAGGAAATCGAGAGATTTTAGTTTCTGAACGTAGCGTATAATTGACATAAAAATTGATTATAGGACTAAGGCACAGGATTATGTGATATGGTATTTTGCATTAAGTTAGGAAATATATTTCAAAGAATAGATTAACAAATGTTAAATGATTGTGTTCTGAAGATCGAATTGTGAATCGTTTTTTTGCTGTGTAATTGTTGTTATAAATAATAATACCTGAGTTGCTACTTGTTGTGAGATAGAAATGGAGTATTCGAGCTATAGGTAATTAAATTTTGCATTCCGTTTATTGAATTCGATTTGCTTTTAAAAAAAGTATGTATTTTTCATAAAATTTCAATAATGCCTTTCCTAGCTAAAACCTTTATCCATTACAAGCAGCTTAATTCTATGGACTGCGGCCCAACATGCCTCCGGATGATAGCCAGATCATATGGTAGATATTATAAAGCAGATGACCTTCGTCATATGTCGGGTTTCAATAGGGAGGGTGTTTCCCTGCTGGGTATTAGCGAAACCGCAGAGAAAATTGGTTTCAAAACGAGAGGAGTTAGAATTTACCAGGAACAGCTCGAACATATTCCACTTCCCGCTATACTCCACTGGAATCAAAATCATTTTGTTGTATTGGTTGAGGTGAAAGCAAAATGTATTAAGATCGCTGACCCGAGTAGTGGCTTTCACAAATATAAAAAAGATGAATTTCTAAAATATTGGGCGGCATCTCAAGATAAACAAGGAAAGCAGTTGGGCGTTGCGTTGTTGTTGGAGCCTACGGATTTCCTATTTGAAAGAGAAACAGAGTCAGGCGACAGAAAATTTAATTGGCTGTCTGCTTTACAATATATTAAAGATGCAAAATGGCAGATTTGGCAGATTTTTATTGCCTTGTTAATGTCTTCCCTTTTATCATTGATTTTTCCTTTTTTAACTCAAGGTATCGTTGATGATGGAATAAACGTTCAAAATATTCAGTACGTGATACTTGTGTTGATTGCCCAGGCTATGCTGGTGTTTAGTCAGACTATTATTGGTTTTATTAGGAGCAGCCTTTTATTAAAAGTTTCTAATGTCTTGAATATAAGAATTCTATCTGATTTTTGGATTAAGTTGACAAGAATACCTATTTCATATTTTGATATTCATAAAACAGGAGATACGATCCAAAGAATAGGAGATCACAAAAATATACAGGGGTTTTTAACTGGCCCAGCCTTATCAACATTATTTTCTCTATTTAATTTTGTCATATACGCTATTGTGCTTATTATTTACAGTACTCAATTGTTTTTTATATTTTGTATAGGTAGTTTTATATATTTTTTTTGGATTCATATTTTTATGAATATCAGAAGAAAGATTAATTACAGCACGTTTCATTTGTCTGCAGGAGAAAACAATATCACTCTTCAGATTATACAAGGAATGCAAGAAATTAGATTAAATAATGCTGAGAAACGAAAAAGGTGGGAGTGGGAAAATGTGCAGGCAAAAATATTTAAACTTAATTTCAAGAATCTAAATTACAGTCAGTTACAATCTGCAGGAGCGACTTTTATTAATAGCCTGCAGGGGATTTTTGTAAGTTTTATAGTGGCAAAGTTAGTGATTGATGGTAGGTTGACCTTGGGTGCGATGATGGCTGTGCAATATATAATTGGTCAATTGAGTGCCCCGGTCCAGCAATTAGTTGGCTTTATTCAAAGCTTTCAGGACGCTAGAATAAGTATGGAACGTCTGAACGAAATACATAGGATGGATGACGAAGAGAAGTTGGATAGGATATATGTCTCTCAGTTACCGGATAGGAGGGATATTATAATCAACAAGCTAAGTTTTACTTATCCTGGCGCAGGAAATGATGCTGTGTTAGAGCATATTAATCTGGTTATTCCCGAAAATAAGGTAACCGCTATAGTTGGCGTTAGTGGTAGTGGAAAGACCACATTGGTAAAGATTTTGTTGAAGATATTTGAAGAATATGAAGGTAGTATAAAGATAGGTGGACAAGCGAATGAAGGAGAAGCAGGTCTTAAATTTGGTTTTATAAGCCATTCGTATTGGCGGAGCGTTTGCGGAGCAGTTCTTCAGGATGGATATGTTTTCGAGGATAGCATAGCGCGCAATGTTGTTATGGGAGCTGATGAGATTGACTATGAAAGATTAATACAGAGTTGCATGACTGCGAATATACATTCGTTTATAGAGTCGCTGCCTAACGGGTATTATACGAAGTTGGGGGCTGAGGGGATAGGTTTGAGTCAAGGTCAGAAACAAAGAATACTCATTGCCCGTGCAGTATATAAAAATCCCTATTACCTTTTTTTTGATGAGGCCACTAATGCGCTGGATGCAAACAACGAGAGAGAGATAGTAGATAATCTGCAGCTATTTTTCAGGGGAAAAACCGTGGTAATCGTAGCGCATCGCCTCAGCACAGTAAGAAATGCTGATAAGATTGTATTGCTTGATAGAGGGAGAATTTTCGAAGAGGGAACTCATGAATCGCTAGTTGCATTAAGAGGTAAATATTATGAATTGGTAAAAAATCAATTGGAATTAGGAAGCTAGTCTGAATATGTTAAATAAAATGGAACAGGATATTAATATAAATAATTCAATATTAAGTAGACCTTCTGTAAAATTTGAGGAATACTCGGAAGAAGCCCAGGAGGTTATTAGTTTGAAATCAAGCTTTTTTGAGAAATGGGCGCTTGTAGTCTTTCTATTTCTACTTTTAACGATATTATTCGGTACTTGGTTTATCAAATACCCGGATGTGTTGTCAGCTAGTGCTGTACTTACAGCTAGCAACGCTCCGAAAGAAATTATTCCGAATCAATCCGGAATGCTTATTGGTTTATGTGTAAAAAATAATCAACTTGTTAAGCAAGGCGATATTTTAGGTTGGGTCGAATCTAATTCGGATATCAATGAAGTTGTAGACCTTTCACGTAGGTTAGAATCGGCTGCAACGATTTTGGAAAATGGAAACCCGGATTCTATTGCCGTAATGTTTGAAAAACGGTTTAACAAGTTAGGAGATATTCAGACGGATTATCAAACTTTTTTTTCGGCGTGGAGACAATATATTGATTATATGGCCGACGGTTTTTTTGCGAAAAAGAGGGAAATGCTTTTGAGTGATATTGTCTCGTTGGGAAACATAAAAAGAAAAGCGTCCCTCCAGCAAGGATTAACAAATCAGGACAACAGCCTGGCCAGAATGACTTTTGAAATGAATGAGAAGCTTTTCAATGAAAAAGTAATATCTGCTGAGGAATTTCGCAGGGCGCAGAGTGATTTAATCAATAAAAAGATAGTCGAACCGCAAATGGATATAAGCATAATTTCTCAGGAAAATCAAATAAGGGAAAAACAAAAAGAAATAAATCAGCTCGATCATGATATTAATCAACAAAAGAATATATTCGGGCAGGAGTTGGAAACATTTAGAAGCAGGGTGAGTGATTGGATAAGAAAGTATGCAATTCATGCTCCGGCTGAAGGCATTGTGACATTTGCGCTGCCAATTCAAAATGATCAATACGTTTGGCAAGGAAGACTGATTGGGTATATCACTCCTGTAAATAGTAAATACTATGCTGAAGTAAAATTACCTCAAAGTAATTTTGGAAAGATAGATACGGGTATGAAAGTACAACTTCGTTTTGATGCTTATCCCTATCAGGAAATGGGTTTTCTTCAAGGAACACTGAATTACATATCTAATGTTGCAGTTGATAGCGGTTTTCTGGCGACGGCCCGTCTTGATCAGGAATTGACAACTAATCGTAATAAAATAATACAATTCAAGAACGGTCTGAAGGCGAATGCTTTGATAATAACACGGGACATCCGATTGTTTGATCGAATCCGTTATACACTCTTAAAGGGTATTTTGACCAGTCAGTAATTGCCTTCTTTCATCCCATCCCTACCATACAAAACTGCCCACTGCTCCCGCAGGAAGCATGCAATTAAAGGTGTTTTCTCCATCGGAAACAGTGAATCCCTGCTGACGGCCGGATTCATTCAGAACAATGATCACTTTTTTGCCATCGGTGTTTTTAAAGGCCACATTGGCAAGACCGTTTATTTCATTGGAACCTATCCGCACCGCACCGGGCCTCACGAATTTTGACGCATGCGCGATGATATAATAAGCCGGATTTCTTTTTACCGTATTGCCATCAATTGTTATAGCGCCAAGACATTCCGTACAGCCACCCGGTGTATGCGGCTCAAGCTTTGAATCCGCTGCCAGGTTCCATTCCAGCGCCGTCTTGCACCAGTTGCGCATGGCGCCGATGATAATATTTTTGACATGCCATTTCAGGTCTTCTTTCAAATTGCCCGGCGCACCCACCCACTGTTCCGTAAAGTATAAATTTTTATCCGGGTATGCATTGTGCACATAAGATAAAGTGTCGATGCTGCCGTTGTATAAATGAAAGGCGGCGCCATCTATATATTGGGCCGCTTCTTTATCGGCATATATCGTCAATGGATAATCGGGCCTGTCGGCATTATGATCATACACAATTATTTTTGTATTGATGCCATTTGCTTTAAATGCGGGGCCCAGGCTCTGGCGGATAAAGTCTCTTTGCTCTTCGGGCAGCATCAGCAGGCTGGGATTATTCCCCGGATGAAGGGGCTCGTTCTGAATGGTGATGGCATCGATATTAATTCCCTGCTCCTTCATCGCTTCGATGTATTTAACAAAATACAAGGCGTAGGCATTGTAATATTCTTTTTTCAGGGACCCGCCTTTTGAATCGTTATTGGTTTTCATCCACACGGGAGGGGACCAGGGCGAACCAAGGATTTTTATCCGGGGATTGATGGCTAATATTTGTTTTAATACCGGTATCAGGAATTTTTCATCCTCGCCGATACTGAATTTTTTCAGCAAAGTATCCGTCTCGCCGGCAGGAAGATCATCGTACGAAAAAACTTTTGCATCCAGGTCGGAGGCGCCGATACTTATCCGTAAATAACTTACCCCGATATTGTTTGCATCGGTCGCAAATAATTCATTTAGCAGCGCTGCCCGCTGTTCACTGTTCATAGTAAACAGGTGGAAAGAACTTCCACCTGTTAGTGAGTAACCAAAACCATCCACCTCCTGAAAAGTCTTATTTTCGTCGACAGTAATTTTATTCTCCTGTACTGCTTTAATAAAAACATCGTTTTTTTTCTGAAATAGCAGGGACGCGGATGGATCAGTGATCCAGGCCTCCGCGTTGGCATTGGCCGGAACGGTATCCGGGGGCCGCATTTTCCCTGTGCAGGCCATAAAGACAAAAAGAATAAAAGGCACACATCTCATCATTCGAATAATTAATATCCTTCATTCTGTGTAAGTAATGGATTCAGATCGATCTGGGCCTGCGGAATGGGCATCAGCAGCCGGTAGGGCTGAACATTGTAATTTATGTCGTGGCCATAAGAATCTTTCTGCGCGTTCATCACCGTTATTGCTTTTCCTGTTCGCAGTAAATCATACCAGCGATGGCCTTCAAATGCAAGTTCCAGCCTTCTTTCGTTGGCAATGATAGCGCGGGCATCGTCTGCATTGGACGCGGTTTTGTCACCGAGGCTCACACGATGCCTGACCTGGTTTACTAAAGTCATGGCCCCATCGATATCCCCTTTTTCAACGAGTGCTTCTGCTTTCAATAACAGGATATCCGGAAGGCGGATAATATAAAAGTCATTGGTGCCATCGTAAGGGTCATTGTATTTTGTGAGAAAGGGAAAGTGGGAGAGGCTCCAGTACGAGTCGACCCAGTGGCCTGTAACATCCGCAAAAGTTATTGATGCATTCATGCGGATATTGTCGCCTTCGCTCATGTATGCATTTACCAGATCAGCGGAAGGCGTGTTGAATTTTTTCCAATCGGTACCGATAAACTGGCTGGGTATCCAGTTGCCGATCACGCTATATCCTTCATAGTTCAGTTCCCATATGGCTTCGCTGTTGTTTTTATGATTATTGTCCCATAAAAAGTTGAAATCGGAAAGCATGCTGTAATCGGGAATGGTAGCATCGCAGTAATAAGCTACCGAATCCCAGTTAGGCGTTGCAATGCTGGCGTATACTTTGGCGAGCGTGGCATTTACCGTTCCGGATGTTATAGTCATTTTATTAGTGGCTGCACTAACGGGCCGCACGCCTGCTTTGGCAATCCAGAGATCCTGTAAGATGGCGTCGTACACACTATCCGGGGAAGACTGGGCAAGTATTGTCGAATTCAGCAGGGTTTCTGCCGTCCTGGTATCGGCAGGCTCCAGGAATAAAGGAACCCGGCCATATAATCTTACGAGGTCGAAGTATGCAAATGCCCGCATAAAGCGCGCTTCACCGATCATCTGTGCCTTACGTCCCGCAGATAATGCAGGATCCGTACATCTTTCGATTTGATTAATAGTAATATTCAGTTTGCCGATAATGCCGTAAGCGTCTTTCCAATCGCGTGCGACATTTCCGTTGAGTGAATTGGCCCTGAATTCATCCAGGGTGATGTTATCCGTATTGTCGCCGCCTGCGTAACAATTATCAGATATGGCATCTCCATTCGTTATCCGGTCGAGCACATTGAATTCAAGGCCATAATCATAACCCCGGTAATCGGTATACGCACCTCTGATCGCGTCTTCAGCTTGCGAAGCGGAAATGGTTGTGCTGTCGTTTTTAAATATGACATCTGTTTTGGGCTGCTTATCCAGCAGCTTGGAGCAGCCGCTCAGTGTCAGCAAAACGATTATCATAACCCCGGGCCAGTGAGATACGGTAATGGTATTTATCCTTAAATAGTTTATGATGTTGCGTTTCATAACAATCATTTTAATGTGATATTTAATCCGAACAAAAACATTTTTGCCTGCGGATACGCTCCATAGTCAACCCCCAGCGCGATATTCCTGTTGTCGATGCCGGTAGTACTGTTCGGATCTGCACTGTCGATGGTTCCATAGGTATTTACTTCCGGATCAAACCCTTTGTATTTGGTAATGGTAATCAGGTTCTGCGCAGAAACATATACCGATGCGGCGCTTAACCCGATATGCCCGATCCAGGAGGGATTGAGCCGGTAAGCGAGCGTGATGGTTTTAAAACGCAGGTAAGAGCCGTCTTCGAGAAAACGTGTGGAGATCTGCGAGTTGTCATTGCTCTGCTTTTTTATGCCGGGCATATCTGTAATATCTCCTATCTTCTCCCACCTGTGCAAAACAGCCGTGCTCTGGTTGCGGGAATCTTTCATTCCTTCCGTCTCCACCCTTACGCCATTGAATATTTTATTTCCCTGCGAGCCCTGCAGAAATACGGTAAGATCGAAATTCTTATAGGATAAATTATTCGTCATTCCATATACGAATTTGGGCTGTGCACTGCCAATTAATCTTCTGTCAGACGGTTTGATGTCTGTATAGCTCACCGCTTTTCCTTCCGAATTCTGGTACAACTGGTCGCCGGTGTTTGGGTCAACACCATCAGCGATGTATCCATAAAATTCTCCGAGGCCATATCCCTGTACAAGTGCAATGGCATTACCACGCTCATAGATGTTTCCATATACATTCATGAATGAGATGTTGTTTCCAATGCTGGTAACTTTATTTTTATTGAAGGAGAGATTAAAATCCGTGCTCCATGTAAAGTCGGGCCTTACGATGTTTCTGCTGGAGATCAGGAATTCTTCACCTACATTCTGCGTGCTACCCATGTTCAGCAAAACGCTTTCAACAATCTGCGAAGACAGCGGCACGCGTACCAGCACGTTCCTTGTTTTTTTTACGTAGAAGTCGGCCGACAGGCTTAACCTTCCTTCCAGGAAGGACGCATCTATACCCACATTGGTCTGGGTACTGGTTTCCCAGCGGAGATCCCCCGATGCAATTGTTTTTGGACTGGTGGAGCCGGAATCCGAGGCATTAATGCTCATCAGTGATAAATATTCATAACTGCCTACGCCCTCCTGGTTACCGTTCTGTCCCCAGCCCACTCTTAATTTCAGGTCGTTTATTGCAGAAACATTTCTCATGAAATCTTCCTGTGAAATTCTCCATCCGGCCGAGGCAGAAGGAAAAGTAGCCCTGCGGTTGCCCGGTGCGAATTTTGAAGAGTTGTCTGACCGGATATTCAACTGCAATAAATATTTGCCGTCAAAATCATAATTGATACGGCCAAGCCAGGAGATCAGCGCCCATTCGTCGATACTCTTTGTTCCCGGCTGCTTTACCCGCGTTCTCATGTACATTTCATCCCACGACTGATGCCGGTAGGATGTGTCTAAGTTGGTTCCCGATATGTAGGTCTGGTTCCATTTATAATCCTGAACGGTATATCCCGCCAGTGCGGTGACGCGGCTCCGGCCGAATATTTTATTATAGGTTAGGGTTTGTTCGCTTAACCAGGATGATTGCGTGTAGGTTGTCTGGTTTAATTGCCCCTGTGTGGATTGGCCATAGGTAGTCAGGTAGGGATCCAGGAAAAAGTTTTTGGAATAGTTGGTATAGTCAATGCCCAGGCTGGATCGGAACACAAAATTCTTCAGGAATTTCACATCGGCTGCTATATTCGATACGAGCCGGTCCGTTACTACCCTTGAATATTGCCCGTCGATAGCGCCCAAGGGGTTCTGCCATCCTGAAAAAGGATTTAAGCCGATCGTGCCATTTGCATTATATTTTGGAACAGTAGGTGGCGTAGCCAGCGCAGCCAGTACCACACCGCCTCTCGCCACGCTCAGGTTATCGGTAACGTCATTGGTATTACTGTGCGTCATGATGCTCGAAGTGGATAAGGTGAGCCAGTCCGCTGCCTTCGTACTGATATTTACCCTGCTGGTCATCCTGTCAAATTTGGCCGGCCTGATCATTCCTGTCTGGTTGTTATACCCGAGAGAAATATAGTGTTGTGTTTTATCTGATCCGCCGGAGATCGACAATTGGTAATTTTCCTGGTTGCCATTGCGGAATACTACATTGGGCCAGTTTACATTTACGGCATTCACCAGCGAATCAGTAATAGCGCCGACTCCCAACACCGAGTCGGCATACGCCTGGTACTGTTTGGCATTTAGTACATCTAACTTTTTTGTAGGCGTTGTGTTGCCGTAATATGCGCTGAATTCTATTTTCGATTTTCCTTTCACTCCTTTTTTGGTGGTGATAACGACCACGCCATTGGCTGCGCGCGTACCGTAAATAGCAGCCGATGCGGCATCTTTCAATATCGATATCGATTCAATATCGTTGGGTGAATAAGCGGTGATATCTGTCATGGGGATGCCATCCACTACATACAACGGATCATTTCCTGCGCTGATGGAAGAAGATCCTCTTACACGTATCGTCAGTCCCGCTCCCGGCTTACCTGAATTGGACACCACCTGCACGCCTGCCGCTTTTCCCTGCAGGGCTTCTCCTGCATTTACGATCGGCCTGTTGGCAATGTCGGCCGCAGTGACTATCGATACCGAGCCCGTCAGGTCTTTTTTCTTCTGGCTTCCATAACCCACCACCACAATCTGGTCCATTTGTTTCGTTGAGGGCGTCATCTGGATCGTTAGCTCAGTTTGTGTTCCCACAGCTACCTCCTGTTCTTCATAACCGACATAAGAAATCACCAGCACCGCATTGTCGGGAACATTTATTTTGAAATTGCCGCTGAGATCGGTCTGAACACCATTGTTTGTGCCCTTTACTTTCACGGTTACTCCCGATAGCGGAAGTTTATTTTCATCCAGCACCGTTCCCGTAATGATGGCAGCTTTAAAAGTTGTTTTCTGCTCCTGTTTCAGGATAGCCACCAATTGGTCTTCGAGCTCTTTATAGGTCAGGCCCGTATTGTTTAAGAGCTTATCCAGTGCGGGCTCAATGCCTATATTCTTTACAGAGAAATCAACTTTTTTGCTTAATAAGCTGTTCAACTCATAATTATATAAAAATCTGACATCCGCCTGTTTTTCGAGCACGTTAAGGATGGTTTTTATTTCCGTGTTCCTGACGTCGATGGTAATTCTTTGCTCATATATGCCGGAGGCATGAGCCTGCTGCGAGATAGATAGAATGGCGATCAGCAGCATTTTCATAATCAGAAAGCATTTGCGTGCCCCATTGCTTCGCCTTTTCGGATGAGGTATTTTTTTTCTCATACAACTGAATTTGAATTTTATTATTTGGTGGTAATAAGAGGGATAAACGTTACATCAGTATTTATTTTTTGGATATTTCAATAATGTTGTTGTTGATCGTGTAGTGAAAATCGGCGGTCAACCGGAGTGCATTCAATGCCTGCTCTATCGTTTCGTTTTTAAATGTTCCCTTGAAGCGATAATCCGAAACGGCCTTGTCTTTGAAAGAGATTTTTACATTAAACCATCTTTCCATTTTTCCTGCAAGTTCCGTAAACGTGTCACCGTCAAAGAATAGCCTGTCGTACACCCATGATGTTTCTTTCATAGAGCTGTCGGGAATATTTGCCGCAATGCTTGTAACAAGCATTTCCTGTGGAGGGTTTTGAGGGGAGGGTAAAAGCCGGAGGCTGTCTATAGATTTTGTAAATACGAGTTTTTCATGGGGCTGCAGCAGGATCCTTGCGCCGCTGGGCTCATTGGTTTTAATTACTTCTACGGCGCCGCGCATCAGCGTTGTTTCAATGGTAGGATCGTCCGGATAGGATTTTACGTTGAAAGCGGTTCCCAATACACGCACATCAATGCCTCCGGCATGGACGATGAAGGGAAGCTTTGCATTTTTCGTGACATCGAAGAATGCCTCTCCTTCAATTTCTACTTCTCTCGATTGCTTGTTAAATCCCTGCCCGTAAATGATTCTGCTATCGGCATTCAGCCAGACTTTGGTTCCATCAGGCAACTCGAGCCGGGATCGTGAGCCCATTCTTGCCTTAATTTCGTTTTTATGTTCAGTGCCGGTGATCGCCGCGCCCGCGGATGTTTTTGGAGAAGACAAATAAAAGTAACCAAGTGCTGCAACGAGGATCACCGATGCGGCGGCAACCCAGGGATAGATTTTTCTATATTGTAATTGAGGGGTTGGTGTCGCTATAACAGGTGATTCGGAGCGAACCTCCTCTGCAGCCCGTTCCAGGATATGATTAAAATGTGCGTCACTGTTATCATTTGGATCTGCGACAGGATTTCCGGCCCAGAATCCGTTGAGAAGGTCAAAAAGATATTGTTGGGAAGGATTGTCTTTCAATAGCGCGAACAGTTCTGCTTCTTCGGCAGGAGAAGTTTCTTTCGACAAATACCTGGATATTAAAATAGTGAGCTTTTCGTTCGGCATAAACAATCGGTACTCAATAAGACAGCGGAATGAAAAGATCACCCTAAGCCAACCGGAATTTTTTTTAAAAATTAAAATGACCGCCCAGTTGCTCGCTGAGGCGCCGGACGGCTATCACCATCTGTGCATCTACGGTGCTGACGGAAATGTTGAGAATGCCGGCCACTTCCT
>JBGAJL010000153.1:0-7447 GCA_044224935.1 Flavitalea sp. | reverse complement strand
CAGTTGCGCAGTAGTCTCCCATTTTAATTCGGGGTTAGCAAGGCTGGAAGGAACATAACCGATCACTTCTGCACCGTTTGCGTAAATAGTGCGGTTCGAAGATAATTTGCTCAGCGATTGATAAGGGCTTAATGCCGTATTACCAGTGATCCCATAGCTCGCGCGCAATTTCAGATCGGAAATAAACCGGGCGCTTTTCATAAATTTTTCATCCGATATGCGCCATGCGATTGCGCCGGAAGGAAATATCCCCCATTTATTATTCGTTCCAAAACGCGAGGAGCCATCAGAGCGTACGCTGGCGGTGACCAGGTATTTTCCGTTGAAGGAATAATTCACCCTTCCCAGGAATGATATAAGCCGCCAATCGGAATACCCGTTGGAAGGAGGTGAGATAATCGAAGCGCTCCCCAGGTTATAATCTTCCGTTACATTTGAAGACAAGCCGCTTACGCTTGCCTTTTCAAACCTGTTTACAAAAGACTGGTAAGTGAATCCACCCACGATATCCAGGCTGTGCTTATCATTGATGACCGTTTTATAATTCAATGTATTTTCACTCAGCGCCGAGCTTGTGTTCGAATACCCATCGGCAGCAGAACCTTTATCATCTGTAAAAATGATCGGCACGAATGCGTTATTGATATCATTCTGAAACTGAACGCCGGCCAGCGTCTTGAAGCTAAGGCCCTTCAGCAGGTTAAAGGTGACCGAAGTATTTGCAAGCACATTGTTGGCCAATGTTTTATCTTTTCTCGGCAAAGCAAATATCATAGGGTTCCTCATGTCGACAGATCCGAAAGAATAGGCCTGCTCGATCCTTGTAGGCAACCCGGTGGAGTCATATATGGGCAGCGTGGGCGGAGCAGAAAGAGCGCCGGACAACATTGTTTTTCCAAAAGCTCCATTGTCAACAGGAACACGGTATATTTCATTCCTGCTGAGTATAACGTTTGCATCGAGCTTTACCACGCTGTTCACTTCGTGCTGCAGATTAAAGGCCAGCGCGCCTTTTTTAGCTGAGCTATTGATCAGTATCCCGGACTGATCATAATAATTGCCTGATAAAGAATAAAGGGTTTTATCACTTCCACCGGAAAAATTTATGGTATGATTTTGAATGGGAGCGGCCCTGTAAATAGCGTCCTGCCAGTCGGTACCTTTTCCCATAGAAGAAATATCCTGCTGGCTGAAATACGGATTCAGGCCCTGGTTCTTCAGCCATTCATTGGCCACTACGGCATATTGCTGCGCATCGAGCATTTTATACCTTTTCGTTTCCCGCTGCGTACCATAATAACTATCGATATTTATCCTGCCCTTTCCCCTTTTGCCTCTTTTAGTAGTAATAATTACAACGCCGTTCGCGCCCCTCGATCCATAAATTGCAGTTGCAGAAGCATCTTTTAAAATATCCATCGATGCGATATCGGCAGGATTTAAGAAATCTATTCCTCCTGTAACAGGAAATCCGTCGACAACATACAACGGAGCGTTGCTGCCTATCATTGAATTGCTACCTCTTATCCTCACTTCAACCCTCCCCCCGGGAATACCGGAATTCTGCGTAACACGAACACCGCTCGCGCGTCCCTGCAGGGAATTCTCGATATTATAAGAAGGCGCCGCTTCCAATTGTGCTGTAGTGACTTTTGCAACGGATCCGGTCACATCTCTCTTATTCTGCGATCCATAACCGATCACTATCACATCGGAGAGGTTATCACCTGCGCTCTCCAGGAGAATTACAATATTTTCGGGATTATTTATCACGAATTCTTTTTCCTGGAAACCGATGTAGCTCAACAGGAGCGTCTGTCCCACTGATGCATTTATTGAAAATCGCCCATTATGGTCCGTCACCGTTCCTTTTTGAGTGCCCTTAATATTTACGGAAACACCCTGCAATGCAGATCTGTTTAGGGATTCCAGCACTCTGCCGGTGATCTTTATTTGGCTGAACGCCGTAACGCAGAAGAGCGATGCTACGGCCAACATAAAAATTATTTTCATAATAGTGAAGATAACCTTGTTTAAAGGCCGTAGGATAAAGAGAATTAGCAGCCCACTTAACAATTTTGACAAGTTGCGGCAACGCAGTGTTATCAGGGCTTTTCCCAGAGATCTTTTACGAAATGGACGGCTTTTTTTATTGCATCAATGCCGTCGTCCTTCCAGACTTCAAGACATAACCAGCCCTGGTAATTTCTGCTTTTGAGATAGTTGAATATTTCCCCTATAGGCACAATGCCTGTGCCGAGCTGTACGGGATCCATTTTGCCTTTTACCGACATATCGGCAACGTGTATCGTTTTCACCTTTGGAAATACTTTATCCAATACTTCAATAGTATTTTCTTCTCCGGCAACGAGCACATTCGCAATATCGAAATTGATTGCAATAGATGTATGCCTTATTTGTTCTGCTATTATGAGAAAGGTGTCAGGTTTATTGCTGATATCCATAAAATGCCAGCCGCCTGCGGTAGAATGGTTTTCATACACCAATTCCACGCCGTAAGTATCTGCAACAGCAGCTACTTTTATTAAATTTTCAACGGCCTGATCAATTGATCTTTTAATATTGATGCCCGGGTGCATCTGCCCCGCAGTTACGCGTAGAAATTTTGCTTTAAGCGCTGAAGCCAGCGCAATATCGTGGACAAGAAAATCGTACTCTCTTCTCCTTTGTACAGGATCGGGATGGGTGAAATCAGGATAGGTTGTCAGCATCACCAGTGGAATATCTTCCTTCGCAATATCCTCATTAAGGCGCTGTAAATATTTTGGCGTATGATTTTTCAGCACTACTATGCCTAAATCGAAACCATCAAGCCCCAGCTCCCTGCATAGCGCAGCGTATTGAGCTATCGTTATCCGTCCATCCTGCATTAATGGAAATAATGAAACGGGCAGGCAACTCATTTTCATACCCGGTCAAACCGCTTTTTTTCTGGAAGGATCAATATATTGATTCTGATATTCGGTAGGCGTAAACCCGGTAATTCTTTTGAACAAATTATTGAAATGATTAAAATTATTGAACCCGGATTCGAAGCAGATTCTTGTCAGGGTGAGCCGGTTGTCGATCAGCATCTTGCTGGCATTGCCGATCTTCACTTCATTCAAAAACTGAACATACGTTTTATTGGTATGAATTTTAAAATACCTGCAGAAGGCGGTCGGGCTCAGGCAGGCGACCTTTGCTACGTCTTCGAGTGAAGGATCTGAACTGTAATTATCGAGTATATATTGGTAAACGGTATTTATTCTTTCACATTCTGTACTTTGAATGCTTTGGGAAAATGCCTGGCTGGATAACAAGGTAAATTCATTGCTCGACGCCATGACCTTCAGTATCGTGAGCAGGTCGATAATGCGCTCTATTCCTTCTTTCCTGCGTGAGAGCTGCAGGATCTGCTTTTCCAGTATCGACCTCGTTTCGCCATGAAATTTTATTCCCTGCCTGGCCAGCGCAAGAAGCTTTTTAACAGCAGACATTTCGGGTATCTTCCAGAATTGTTCACCCGCAAAATTTTCCCTGAAATAAATCACCTTGGCTTTGGAGAATAAAGTAGCATTCTCTGCATAATATTCCGCATCGCTCCTGTAGAGATGAGCAATATTAGATCCGAAAAAAACGAGATCGCCGGGTTGGAAGCGTTCAATGCTGTCGCCTGCAAATCGTAATCCTTCACCTTCCCGCACAAGCATGATCTCGAGCTCGGGGTGGAAATGCCAGGTGGGGAAAAAAAATGGCTCGCAAACATTCATTACCTGGAAAGCAGCGTTTTGTTGAGTGTCAACTATTTTAAGAAATGGCTTCATCTCATAGCAATTGTATTACAATATACGGATTTTTCCTGCGGCTAAAATAATTCAGTGAAAAGATAATCCGCTTCAACGAATTTGTGATGAGATAATTAATTTTGATGTTTACAACAATAATTTTTTTCCGGAAAATATTTTAGAAGATGAAGGGAATAAATTTTATAGGTTTTTCTGAGAGCAAACAAAGCGGCAATACGTTTAAAGCTTTCAACCCCGCAACAAACCAGGCGCTGCCCGGCGATTTCTCATTGGCAGATCGTGAAGAATTAAACAGGGCATTATCACTTGGCGACGCTGCATTTGATGCTTTCAGGATCCAGCCGGCAGTGAACCGGGCGAATTTTCTGCGGGCAATAGCGGAAGAAATAATGGGCGCAGATGAATTGGTAAGTCGTTGCACAATGGAAACCGCTCTACCCGAATCCAGGATCATTTCCGAACGCGGAAGAACATGCGGGCAGTTGAACCTGTTTGCCGATCTGCTCATTGATGGCTGGTGGGCAGATGCCCGGATCGATACGGCTGATGCGTTAAGAAAACCTCTGCCGAAACCGGATATCAGAAGAATGATGACGGCACTCGGCCCGGTAGCGGTTTTTGGCGCCAGCAATTTTCCCCTGGCATTTTCAACAGCCGGTGGCGACACGGCCTCGGCGCTGGCAGCAGGTTGCCCGGTGATCGTAAAAGCGCATCCTTCGCATCCCGGCACCAATGAAATCATCTCGTCGTGCATCATTCGCGCAGCGAAAAAAACAAACATGCCTGAAGGCGTATTTTCCAGTTTATACCTCAGCAATGAAATGGCTATACAATTGGTAAAACATCCTGTTATCAAAGCAGTAGGATTCACCGGGTCAAGAAAAGGCGGCATGGCTTTGTTCAATGCGGCCATGCAGCGTGATGAGCCTATTCCTGTTTATGCCGAGATGAGTGCAGTGAACCCTGTTATCATCCTTGATGATGCTTTACGAAATAACAGCTCCAAAATAGCAGCAGGCTTTGTGCAGTCGGTAATATTAGGCAGCGGGCAATTTTGCACCAACCCCGGAATTATTGCTTTGAAAGAAGGCGAATGGGCAGACAATTTCCTGGCCCAGGTAGCGGAAAATATTTCCAGAACAATTCCTTCCACCATGCTTAACCGGCATATTTCCGAAAGCTATGCTGAAAATATTGCTGTAATGGAAAAAGAAAAGCATGTGCAGGTGCTTTCGCGCGCAGCAACAAAACCCGTTGAGGGAAAAAATGAAGCGCTGCCGGTAACATTTACGGTAAAAGTCAAAGATTTTATCGATAACCGGATTTTATCAGAAGAAATATTCGGACCCGCCTCTGTGCTGGTTTCCTATTCGGAAACCCACGAATTATTGAAAATTCTCGAATCGATGGAAGGACAATTAACGGCCACTATTCATGCCGGTGAGAAAGATAAGGAGACCGTAGAGCAAATAGTAAATGTGCTCACCAAAAAAGCAGGGCGGATCATTTTTGGCGGATTTCCCACAGGCGTGGAAGTGTGTCATGCCATGCAGCATGGCGGCCCATTCCCTGCCACCACAGATTCGAGGTCAACTTCAGTAGGCACTGCGGCGATCTACCGGTTTTTACGACCGGTTGCCTACCAGGATTTTCCGGATCAGCTTCTGCCGGAAGCCTTGCAAAATGCAAATCCCCTGGGCATTTTGAGGCTGGTGAATGGCCAATGGACAAGAGAAACTATCGGCTTTTAGGATTTGTTGCAATTGTATTTGTCAACACACCTATTCCATCGATCGATATATCAGTCTGATCATTTTCCTGAAGCGTGAATCCGTCACCAGGAACCAGGCAGGTGCCTGTCATTAAGAACGCTCCATTTGGAAAATCACATTCCCTGTATAGAAATTCCGCCAGCTCTTTGAAATTTCTTTTCATCTGGGTTAAACTGGCGGAATCATTATAAATAATATTTCCATCCCTGGTTATGGTCATAGAAATTTTCGTGGATAAGGGCAACGGGGAACCAGGTATTAAAATACATGGACCTATGGCCGCGCTTCTCTCGTATACTTTTGCCTGCGGCAGATATAATGCGTTCTCTCCTTCGATGCTGCGCGAGCTCATATCATTACCGATCGTATATCCTTCGATATTTCCTTTTGAATTAATGAACAAAGTACATTCCGGTTCGGGCACATTCCACGATGAATCGCGGCGGATATAAACAGAGTGGCCATGACCCTGCACGCGATGGGGCAAAGACTTAAAAAACAATTCGGGGCGCTCCGCTTCATACACTTTATCATAAAGATCCGCTCCCCCGGATGCCCCCGATTCTTCCATCCTTGCATCCCTGCTTCTTAAATAAGTAACGCCCGCCGCCCACACTTCCTGCTGCCCGATGGGAGCAAGTAAATATTTTCCTATCCATTCCTTTGCCTGCACAGAAGGTATTTTCTCCGCGCCTGCAATGGTTTTTAAAAGATAAGCATGCAGGCCATCATGATTCAGCAGCCTGTCCAGGCTCTCTTCCAGGAGGAAATATTCATGCTGGTACTCAAGCAAATTACCTTTTGAAGTTTTGTATAATTTCATGATAATCATTAATTATTTTTCTAACCGGGGAATTACATAGCTGTATACATGATATTTCAGCTCGCTCCACGCACTTTGCACCGGGAACCTGTAACCAGGAAATAATTCCGTGTCATCCGGTATGTATTTTATTCTTATCCTGATAGAAGAATTACCCATAGTTAATTTTGCCGGTAATAAAAATTCATCGTCCCTTAATCTCCTGTTCGAGGTTTGAACCGTGTACATTCGTTCTCCCAATTCATCAGGAGGGTTTGAATATACACAGGTGTTCGATCCTGCAAGATACCATATGCCTGCATTCCGCCAGTCATTTTGATTACCGGAAGCGACGTACACTTCAGCTTTCTGGTTGGGAAAACTGTAATCGAGCGTACGGCGCAGCAGCACTCCCTTATTCTGCGGGTCAATTTTAACGATGAATTCCGAGACCCCTCTTGTATACCTTCCATCTTCCTTTTGCGCCGGGTATATTTCCTTTCCCTTTAACTCAGCATAATTTTTAATCTTACCCGTATCCATTCCCCATACCTTTACAGGGATCTTATCTATGCCCCACTCATACCTGGATACGATTGTCTTCACCGCAGACGCGCCGGGTGAAGAATACCCGTGTGATTCTTCGCTGGTTCCGGAACCGATATCTATTTCATCGGTTTTAATTAATGTGGAAGCCGGAAGCCCGTACCAGTAAGTTACCGTTTCGTAATGCTCGGAGGACATATTTTCTCCTCCATGCTCCAGTTGGATCCGCGCGCGATCTCCGAAGGGCATCATATCGGCCAGCAAAAAACGATACGCCGATTGAATAAGGTCCTTCTCGTTTTTTGCTTCTTCTTTCTTGCGGCATCCTACAGGATGACCTGCAAATGGCAATGTCATATTCTCACCTCCCCAGTAATCTCCTCCACCGCCCCATTCTTCCGTGCCGGTGCCATAAGCCTGCGGTGTCTGGCTGTCATCGAAAAAGAAACGCGGATCACCTTCAAGCGTTCCTAAATAACCATTATGAGAAAATATAAATGAAGTGCCCACGAAATTAC
>JBGAJL010000152.1:0-7482 GCA_044224935.1 Flavitalea sp. | reverse complement strand
CCTTTCCCAATACCTGGTAATCTTCCTCGCCGATATAACCATCATGATTCATGTCAACAAACCTGAAATCGCCGGGGGCAGTGGAAGCGGACTGATAATATCCGTTCGGAGAAGCAGCATTCAGGTCGTCAATTTCTTTTTGAGATTGGAAAATACCTGCTACACGATACCCCTCAAAATATCCCATCGGTTGACCTTCTTTGAGGCCAAGGTAAGATCCGCCATTCAACCGTAGCACCTTGCTGCGGTAACGGGTAATATTCAGGTCGGTGTTGATGGCAAAGTCTTTTTTCGAAACGATATCGCTTGCGATCTGAATTTCCCAGCCTTTATTCAGAAAATCTCCTATATTGGCGAATTGGTTCATTCCACCGGTTTCACGGATAATCTCTCTATTAAGGATCAGGTCTTTGGTTGTTTTCTGATAATAGCCTACACTTCCATATAATTTGTTGTTCCAGAATCCGAATGCCACGGCTGCATCCAGTTGGTAGGTAGATTCCCAGCGGATATCGGGATTGGGAATCGTGTTGGGAATTACTCCATTATGATTATTGTAAAAACTTCCTGTCCCGAAGAAGGTAGCATACTGGAAATCGGAGAAATTAGCCGAACCCGTTTTTCCATAAGAAACTTTAAGTTTCAGATCATCGATAGACCTTGCACTTTTAAGAAAGTTTTCTTTGGAAATTCTCCATGCAATTGCGCCGGAAGGGAAATAGCCCCATCTGTTGGCTGGTCCAAATTTGGTAGAGTGGTCGGCACGGCCTGTAAATGTAAACAGGTATTTATCAGCATAGCTGTAATTTCCCTGGAGGAAATAAGAACTGATGCCACTTACGCTACCGCCACTGCTGTAAGAATCCATAACTTCCGCTGAGCCGAGATTGTTGAGTACATTATCGTCCGGAAAATCAATCGTCGAAAATTTATTAAAATCACTTTCTACCCGAGTGAATGATGCGCCACCCAATAGGTTTACATAATGTTCATTAAAACGATGATCGTATGTGATCGTATTGTCGAATATGGTGGAAGTGCTTGAATACATATAATCGTTCCGTGTTCCGCTTCTGCCATTGCGCATTTCAAAAACATCTGTTGCAGGAGTGTATTGCGCATTTGTTCCCTTGTTGCTGTTAACGGAAATCCTCGAACGCAGCTTAATGTCGCTCCATAATTTCAGTTCACCGAAGAAGGAGGTGATAACGCTTTGACTTTTTGCTTCCGAGAGCCGGTTAAGAACAGCGTATGGATTTGATCGCACGCTATCAGGGCTCGCGCCGTAGTTTCCTTTGGCATCATAAAGCGGTACATCGGGTCTGTACGACATGATGGAATAAAAGAAAGCATTGCTGTTTCCTTCGTTGGTGACATTGCTGAAATTGATGTTTGTACCGAAACGAAGTTTTCCTATTCCCGACTCCAGGCTCGCTTTTAACGTCTTCCTATTGAAATCAGTGAAACGTATTACGCCCTGCTGATCGGTGATGCCGCCGGAAAAAGAATAGAGTGTATTCCCATCTTTAGTGCCTCCGCTTACATTCAGGTACACATCATTCGATGCTGCAGTTCTTGTAGTAAGTCCAACCCAATCGGTGTTCGCCGCTGAGTCGGCGATATAAGTGGGTAGTAGATCTTCGTCGGCATTTTTATAAGCGTCAGCTACAACCTGATGATACTGGTTGGCGTTGAGCATCGAAAATTTAAAATTGGCAAACCGGTCGAAAAAACTTTTATAACCAAAACTAATAGCTGGCTGAACGGATTTTTTTCCTTTTTTGGTCGTAACGATTACTACGCCGTTTGCAGCCCGTGAACCATAGATGGCAGCAGAAGAGGCGTCTTTAAGGATGTCGATGCTTTCAATGTCTTCTATATTTATATTAGCCAGTGCCGGTAATTTATAACGTGAATCGTTGGTATAAGTATCGTTCCCGAAACCATCGCCCATTTCAATAGGCACGCCGTCGATTACATAAAGTGGTTCGTTTGTTCCGATAGCTGAAGTACCGCCGCGAATCCTAATAGATGCGACGGCGCCTGGCGCACCACTTGATTTGATCGCCTGCACGCCCGGTGCCCTGCCGGTAAGGGCAGCATCAAAGGATACATTAGGCGCTTTCACTAGTTCTTCACTGCTTACTGACGATACGGCTCCTGTTAGATTTTTCCTGCTGGTAGTTGCATATCCCACTACCACTATTTCGCTTTGCTGATTCAGTTCACGGCGTAATGTGACATTGATCACACCGCGTGCTGAAACAGGAACAGATTGCTTCGCATATCCTATGGTAGAGAATTCCAGCACGGCATTTTCATCGATATTCCGTAGCTCATATTCACCTTTTGCATCTGAAGCTGTTCCCAGGATAGTTCCTTTCACTTTTATCGTTACGCCTTCGAGCGGCTCGCCACTCTCATTAACGACCTTTCCATGAATAGGAATGGAACCGGGTTCTGCTGGCAGAAACTCAGGCAACTGGTGATCTGCGGAGTTTGGCTTTGTCTTATTTTTTAACGTAATAATATCACCGATCCTGGAATATGTAAAAGGCTGCCCCGCGAAGCATTTGGCGAGCACGTCTGTCAATGTTCCATCTTTGATATGCAGTGTAACGCTCTTTGCCTTGTCCAGTAATTCAGCCCTGGAGATAAATGTTACGCCTGCCTGTTTTTCGATACTGTCGAAAACACTTTGCAGCGGAACGTGGTCAACGTCGATTGTTATTGACTGGGAAAAACCCCCAGCCCAGGCATGCAACATGCCTGTCAACAACAGCAGGCAGGTAAGTTTGATTTGCATAAGCCTTTGTCTTTTAAGCCTTGGAATGAAAAAAGCAACTGTGTTAAACAGTTTGAAAGATTGTGGCTGCCTTTGCCCGGATCCTGGGCAAAAGGCATTACCGATAGCTTCTATTTGCATAATTTAGCAGCGTTGGGTGTTTAAGTAGTAAAAAGCAGTGATCATGTTTTTGTCTGCAGGTGCCCAACATCGGCCGCTTCGTCTGCACACGAGGCGGTTTTTGTTTTTCACCCGGTTAATTTTGGCATCTTCTGATGGCCAGATCAATCATCCGGTTTCCATATTTTTAATTTTTTAAATGATTTTTAAATGAATAATAATAGTTAACGTGAGACAATAATTCTTCTTCCTTCTATCCGGAAATGCACATCCATTTCTTCCAATACCTTCAATACCTGCGATGCAGTTGCATGCATAGGAATTTTTCCTACAAAACCACCTGACGGTACAGGCCCTTCATAACTGACGTCTACATCGTACCATCTTCCGATTTGCCGCATCACCGTTTGAATATCCGTTCTGTTGAAAATAAAATAACCATTCTTCCAGGCGAGCACTTCTTCCATATTGGCCCCTTCTTTTATTTCGGCGCCGGGGGAGGTTCCGCGTACAACAGCCTGCTGGCCGGGGCGGATCTTTACTGGCCGCGATCCATTTCCGCTAATTATTACGCTTCCCTGTAACAGTGTGGTTGTGGCTGAGGCTTCATCGGGATATGAGTTTATGTTGAAACTCGTTCCCAACACATCTATTTCGGTATTATTGGCCATCACTTTAAAGGGTTGTGTCGCATTTTTGGCCACTTCAAAATACAATTCTCCTGAAGTCTCTACAATGCGATAGTTGCCTGTGAAGGCAGTGGGAAATTTGATGGAAGAAGCCGCATTCATCCAGACTGCAGTGCCGTCGGGCAATGTAATGTTGTATTGGCCGCCGCGGGGGGTTTGGATAGTATTGTATACGGTTTCTGTTTCATCGGCCAAAGTTCCGGGACGATATTGCAGGCGGCCGTTGGCCAGTTTAATCACGGTTGAAGCGCCCTGAATAGCCAGACGCCCGTTTGCCACGCTGTCCAACACGATCGTTGAACCATCCGAAAGGGTCAGAAGGGCTGTCTGCCTGCCGGGATGTAGTTCGTTTTTCAGGGCAATTGTTGTCTTTTGGGGCTGCTGTTTTTGCTTCAAAAAGAACCAGGCTCCTGCCGCGAACATCACAAGTACTGAAGCTGCGGCCCAGCCATATCGATTCAGCGTTACTACAATGCCTTTAGGAAGTTGTTTACTTTCTTCCTCATTGATATTCCGAAGCAGTTGTCTCCGCGCCCGGGCTACTGACTGGCTTAATGCCTGCGATGTAGCCGATTCCCCCGGTTGATGTTCCAGATCTTTGAGATATTGCTCTACAAATGCTTTTTCATCAGTTGTAGCCGTTCCACTGGTGTATTTCCTGAATATTTTTAAAAACCAGAACCTGTTTTGTCTGCCGTCTGCCATAGGGGTCTTTTAGGAATAAAGACACTATTTTGGAAAGCTTTCCCGGCTGGGCCTCAATTTTTTTTTAAGAAAGCAATCGGACAATGACAAAGATGGTAAGAAGAAAATATTTAAGCCGTGCCCGGATATAGTTAAGACAGAGGCTTAGATTATTTTGAACCGTTTTTTCGGATACATTCATTTCGTAGGCGATCTGGCTGGTTGAGAATCTGTTCACATAATGTTTTATAAAAACCTGCTTTCTTTTTTCAGGCAACGCTTGTATCCATAATGCGATCAGTCTGTCCATATCTTTTTGACGGATGCGATCGTCGGCAGGTTCAACGGAAGCGGAGATCACATTAGAAAGCTCAAAAAAGCGGGGATGTTTATGTCGGAGTGCGAAATTGATCACCCGGTTTTTCAGCGATTGCCGCAGGTATGCTTCCGGGTTTTGGATGTCCAGGGTGCTACGGATGCGCCAGAGGTTAAGAAAAATGTCCTGCACAATTTCTTCTGCCGCCTGGAGGTCGAGCTGTGCGGCGGCGGTTTTCACGAGCGCCGGGGCGTAGCGATCGTAAAGTTCCGCCAGGGCACATTCCGACCCGTCCCTAAGCGAGCTCAAAAGCTGCTCATCGGTATATGATATATAGGACTGCAAGAGTTTATCAGCGTTTTTAATCATTCCGTTCATCGTCAAACCAGGCAGGTATAGGTGTGTTCAAAGCTACGAAACTGCCGGAAAGCAAAAAAATGAGGTGGCGTATCCGGAAAGGTGTTTTGCCGGCGGCCTCTTGCATTTAATAGAAATGAAAATTACCTTCACGTATTAAAAATTAATGGATACCATAAGCCCAAAACCTTGAAATCATCTTACATAATTATCATCATCATCATCTTCTTCTTTGTATTTTTTTATTTCCCCGCAAATGCGCAAAAGATCACAGAGCAGGAAGCTGCCAGCGCAGGGAAAATATTGGAAGTCGGCGTTTTCCAGGGCGAACCCACTTCTCTGAGCCACCTGATCGATGAAGAATCGTTTATCAGGCATGTTGCAGAACAAAGCCATGTGGCGCAGGACCCCGTATTTATGAGAGGTTTTCGTAGCGGCTTTCATATGGCGTCGTTATCGGATAATATAGTGCAAAAACTTAAAAGCGGCAGTTACAGGCTCGTGCATATTTACGAGAAGGATGGACGGCAACACCTGTTGATGAGGGCGTTTGGCGAAGGCGGAATTAATTACCACGATTTCAGCCTGATAAAGATCGGCGATTCTGTAAAGGCCGACGATATGTTTATTTTTCTTTCCGGAGAATTGCTCAGTACAACTCTTGCAGATTATATTAATATAGTGGCCAGTTCTGGTAAAAATGAAAAGGAAATAAACTCTGCCGTTGCGCTTACCCTTCGGGTTAGGGAACTGGCTAATTCGGGAGATTTTCCTGCTGTAAAAAAGCTGGTCGAATCTGCAGAGCCGGCACTCCGCGACAGTAAGCCCTTCCAGTTTCAATATCTGAATGCTTGCCATCAAATCAGCGACAGCCTTTACAAAGCAGCCCTAGTGAATTATTCGAAGCTTAATCCCAATGACCCGACGATTTATTTAAAGATGATCGATTTTTATTTTTTGCAGAAGGATTACCAGAAAGCAATGGAAGCCCTTAATAGGTTAGATAGCGCGGTGGGAAATGATCCGTTTCTGGATTATTTCCGGGGTAATATTTTGTATGTGCAGGGAAAATTTGCCGAGGCCGAACAGGAATATAAAAAATTATTTGATTACGATCCTTCTATCAGTTACAGCTTAATGCAGGTTGTTCATTTATATATGAAGAATGAAAATATAGATGAAGCGGAACGTGCTGTGGAGCGTTATCGCAATGCAGAATATGTCAGGCAGGATGTGCTTGAAGAGGTGTATAGGGATTATCCTTCACTAAAGAAATGATTTGCGGCTTTCTGTTCCAGGTGCAATTTGATCAGGATATATCTTGACAAGCTGAAACCCGTCGATACTGGGCTTTAGCTTGTCAGAAGATAACCCAACTCAAAGCTCGAAGAAATCCAGTTCGGCGATGGCGAGCGTGTTGTCGCCGCCGGCTATTCTGGTGGCAGTGACCTTAATGTATTTTGCCGTAACAGTAGTATTGAAAAAATTTTTTCGTTTGGAAGGGTCGTTGACAAGGTTGCCGAATTCGAAGCTGCCTGCAGGTGTCCAGTTTTCTCCATCATTGCTTACCTCGATATTGCCCTCGGACATCATGCCGCGGCCATTTTGCTTTTGTGGCGTGTAAGCGAAAGCATTCAGCCGGTATCCTTTTCCCAGGTCCAGGATAATAAAATGATCACCGGCAGTGTCCGCAGATTGCCAGTAGGTTTTTGCATTTTCATCTATCGCCAGGGCGGCCTTGTTGCGTGGAGACTCGCTGTCGGCGCGCAACACCTTCCAATTGTTTTTTGCAATGCCCATTACTTCGGAAGCAATTGCCCCTTTCTCATTATTGTTAATGGCAACAGCCTTCACCTCACCCTTTGCCAGTTCAAAGGCGCCTGTATATTTTTTGCTGCCGGCCGTGGGCTCGCTACCGTTTGTTGTATAACGGATCTCCATGTCCTTATATAGATTTTCCGCCGGGTTTTCGCTATGCGGTTTCCAGTTGAATTCTGTTTTCAGCGGCTCAATTACCACCTGTCCTTCATTGTTGCGCGACACCTGCAGCTGCGGTGGATGGGTTTTATAAAAATAACCGCCAATGGTTGCTATGGCCGGGTCGAGCCTGCTTTCCATTATCCGCAGCCTGAACCTGGACGCTGTCACTTCGGGAAAACGCAGGATACGCTTGTAGCCGACGTTGGTGGCAGTTGCAATTTCCTTCCATTGATTATTGATCCATGCATCTACGGCATGTTTTTCTATGCGCTCGCTATGCGTGTTTACCGCTTCCTGTATTAAAAACCGGTTGATGGTGACCGGTTTCGGCGTAGTGATTATTATTTCTTTCTGTTTTTTATCGGGTAAAACGTACGAGTTTAGATTATTATCCAAAAGCTTTTTGGATAAGGATGAATTTGCGAAAAGATTGTTGCTGTATGTTTCGCGGATGCGCCTGCCCGTTTCATTTAACACGTTTACATCTTCGGGCGAAAATTTTCCATCGCGATTGGGAGGAATATTCAGCAGAAAAGTAGAATTACCACCAA
>JBGAJL010000151.1:0-7644 GCA_044224935.1 Flavitalea sp. | reverse complement strand
CAAGCAGTTCTCCTGCTCTTCTGGCAGTGTTGGCTTCTTCAACGTCAAATCCATGTTTTGACAGAAAGCGCTTTAATAACAGGCACATGTCTCTGTCGTCATCAATAACTAGAATTTTTTGCATGAAGTGATATTTACTTTTTTTAGTGGTTGGTTATGCCCACAGGGCCCGCATTTGTGCAACAGGTATCTGCAGCAGCTCGCGGTATTTAGCTACCGTTCTCCGGGCAATACTAAATCCTTTTTGTGATAAAATTGATACTAACTGCTGATCGGTGAAAGGCTTCCGCTTGTCTTCCGTCTCTATCACTTCTTCTATGGCGGTCTGGATCACCCGATTGCTTATGACTTCTCCCTGTTTGTTGATAATTCCTTCTGTAAAAATATCTTTGAGCAACAGGGTGCCGAATGGTGTGGATACATATTTATTGCAAGTGATCCTCGATACCGTAGAGATATCCACTCCGACCATTTCGGCTATATTTTTCAGAATCATGGGCTTGATAAGTTTTATATCACCCTCAAGAAAATAATCGTGCTGTAATTTTACGATGGCTCGCACCACTTTTAGCATGGTACTTTCGCGCTGTTTGATGGCCGACACGAACCATTGAGCCGCATTTAATTTATTGCGCAGATACTGGCGCGTGGCTTTATCGGTATTGTGGTTGTCTTCGGTGCTCTTCACTGTTTCCATCCAGTTCTGGTTGATGTGTAGCGAAGCCGAACGCTGCCGGTACAATGAAACCTCCAGTTCCTCGCCATCGCGCGCAATGATAAAATCGGGCATGATCTGCTGGTTGGCCTGGAACGACTCCGTATTTTCTGAAATCGGCTTCATCTTCAGCGAGGCGAGCAATTGCAGGATGATCTTTAATTCATCCTCTTCAATTTTGAGATGATGCGTGATCTTTTCCATGTTGCGGCTGCCCAGATCATTAAAATGTTCTTCCAGTAACCGGATGGCCATTTTTACATCGGGCCTTTTTGTGTTCATCCGGTGAAGCTGCAATAATAAATTTTCGCGGATACTGCGCGCACCTACTCCCGCAGGGTCGAGCTGCTGGATTTTTTTCAATACTACTTCAAGTTCTTCCACTTCTAGCCATTTTTTGAATTTGAATGAAAGGTCATCGGCAACAGCTGCAAGGTCCTGGTCGAGCAGGCCCGACTCATTTAATGAATCAATGAGATAAGAAGCCAGCTCGATATCTTTTTCATCCGTATACATTAATTTAAACTGCTGTTTCAGGGATTCCCTGAAATCGCAGGACTCGGGAAGAGGGCGGTCGGGGATTTTTTCGTTATTGAAATAATTCTCATATTCTGTTTTATAATCGGGAATATCATCGTAGCCATGTTCTTCCCAGTCGCTGAAATCCTGCGCCTCGTCTTTCTTGAATTTTTCTGTCTCTACCGCTTCGTCCGGGGCATTTTCTTCCAGCAGCGGATTTTCTTCGAGCTCCTGCTGAATGCGATGTTCCAGTTCAATAGTATTGAGATGAAAAAGGTTAAGCAATTGTATCTGTTGGGGAAGAATCTTCAATTGCTGCCGCTGAGCCAGGTTTTGGTGTAGCATAAATGGATCAATTTTACCGTTTAGTAATTACAAGGAAGACACCAAAAAAGCATTTCGCTTGCTTTTAATCATTAAATCAGGACTGGGTGTGGTTTTCACCTGTAAATGCAGTAAATTTTGAAAGAATAAGTTAAGAGAAAATATCTTTTGAAATAGTAGCGCCGTGGAAATAATTCCTCAATATGAGAAAATTCATGAAACCGGGGTTTGCCTACCTGTACCTCGCTTTTATAGCGTCGCTTGCTATTGTGGTAATTACTGCAATACTTTTTCACCAACGTCTGAACAAGATGAGGGTGGAGGAAGGGTATTTTAATACAATTTCCATTTGGGCGGGCATTATCACGCTGGTTGCTTTTTACTTTATCAATCGGGAAGTACGGATCCGTGCCCGTTACCAGGCCGAACTGGAAAAAAAACTCCGGGAGCTCAACCGCTCTAATGCTGAACTGGAACAATTTGCTTATATCGCTTCCCACGACTTACAGGAACCTCTCCGGAAGATCAGGACTTTCACGGACAAGCTTATGTTTCGCCATGGAGAAGAACTGGGTGAGGATACCGTTAACATGCTTAAACGGATTGAAGCTTCTGCCCAAATGATGCAGGAACTGATACAGGAAATGCTGCATTTTACTTCGCTTATCCACCGCGAGGATAAAATGTCACCTGCAGACCTCAACGAAGTGCTTACCAAAGTGATGAATGATTTTAAGGAACAGGCACAGTCGCGGGGCGCCATTATTCAAATCGACCGTTTACCAATGATCACGGGCAATGAGCAGCAGCTGGTGCTGTTGTTCAGATCGCTGATCGATAATGCCTTCAAATTTTCCAAGCCGGGAGAACCACCCGAGATTAATATTCTTTACCGGCAGGTAGACGGGTCGCGTGAAGAAGATCCGCATCTGGCGGGCAAATCCTTTTACAGGATAATACTGGAAGACAAAGGCATTGGTTTCAGCAATGAATTTGCGGAAAAAATATTCATGATTTTTCAGCGCCTGCACACCCGGCAGTCGGGCTATCGCGGGAAAGGAATAGGGCTGGCTATCGCGCAGCGCATTATGAGCAATCACAATGGAGTTATTATGGCGCGGGGACTGATCAACGGGGGCGCTACCTTTATTATGTATTTTCCCGCTCCGTAGCGGTGGATTTTGTATTTCGCTCGCCTTTCTGGTCTTTTTTATCGTCCGCAACCGATTCGTCCTGCGGAGCCAGGTCGCCGGAGGTGTCAGTATGTTCCGTATTCACGGTCCTGATCTGCTCTTCCGTATTCACTACTTTCTTGTCGTGAGCCATGACGTGCGTTTTTGCGGGATTTAAAAATTCTTCCCAGGCCGTGCTTGATGCGGTTCAGTATCCCCTTGCCGTCTTCTGCCAGCAGATGAGAGGAATAATTTTTCATGACGAGAGGAACGGCCAACCGGGTCAGCCATCCGGCTTTGGAAAGAATAAAATTCTTCAAAAGCAGGTCGCTGGCAAACTTCAATCCTATATTCAGGATCGGGTTGCTCCGATCGGGATGGGTTAGTTTGCCGATAGCGCCGAACGTATTGGCAACGGGCTCAAATTCTGCTTTCACCGCGGTCCAGTCGTCGGCTACGCGTTGCTTCTGCACTACCAGCAGCGCTTCGAGTCTTTTCCTCTCGGCTACCAGGTCGTCGTATGTTTTTATGCCGGCCTTATTCATATAATTTATTAATGATGAGGTTCCGGATCATCGGGAACACGATCTTTTTTCTTAACAGCACCAGAATAACAATAATGAGAAGAAAAACGGCGGCAGTGAGCACGTAGCCCAGGGCCACATTCTGAACAAGTTCGCCCAGCCAGACGGCCAGCGCCACTCCCAGGAACATGATCACAAAAATGCCCAGAAAAAGAGCCACTATCGATGAAAGCAATGAGGCCACAACACCTGTTGCTTTCTCCGTGGTTTTCAGAATAGTCAGCTTGTAATACGTTTGAATATAATCTGTGATGCTGTCGCTTAGCTCTGTCGCCTTTGTTTTCAGTTCTTTCATTTTTCCACCTAAGTTAATGATTTCGACGCCCATGCGCGCCAGAAGCGATCGCTTTGTTTCTTAAAGCAGGAGAGGGGTGAGAAGTTTTACGTGGAAGACGCCTGCTTTTAGCTGTCGGAGTCCCCCACGCAAGCTTTCTCACTATCATCCCAGGCTGTCTCTCACGTTATTATACCTGTCTTCTGCCTGGTTTTTGATATCCCGGGCGGTTTTTGCTGCTTTATTTTTCATATTATTAAGCTCGGATTTGCCCTCAGCAAAAAGGTCCGCCAGCTGGCAGGCCCAGTCGTTGGCAGTATCTTTCACTTTCTGGCGCATATCGCTTCCTTTTTCGGGGGCCAAGAGCATTCCAATCACTGCACCTGCAGCTGCTGCACCTAATATTCCGAGAATTACTTTAGATGTTGAAGTCATAACGAATGAATTTATTTAGTGAATGAATCGAATATAAACCGTCTAAATATTATGCCGCATTGTGTGCGCAAACTAAAGGAAAATTTTCACTAAACAGCCGGCTGGCTGGGTATATTATTCTACACACTCCGCCAGGAATAACTGGTAAGAAATTTTCTATATTTACTCCGATTATGTCACAGAAGAAAAAAGTGCTGATCATTGATGATGAAGTAGACCTGTGCCTGCTCTTGAAGACTTACCTTAACCGCAGGAACTATGAAGTCTATTATTCACACACCCTGAAGGAGGGTATGAATCAGTTTAAACAAGTGGTTCCTGATATCCTGTTTCTCGACAACAACCTGCCCGATGGCATCGGATGGGAGAAGGCGGCGGGGCTCATGGAACAATATCCCGCCCTCCAGGTCCATTTGATCAGCGCCTATCAGCCAGGCACCCCCGAAAAGATCGGGTCTGGTTTTAAAGTCTGGGAAAAGCCCCTGACCCTCAAGGACCTCGACAAATATATGAGTGCTTAGCCGTTACGCAGTAAAAGGCGGGGTCCTGTTAAGATTTATACCTTAATTCCCTACATATTTGATAGAGTTTCTAAAAAAGCCTATATTCGCTTTTCAAAAATCATTGCATGAACATCTGCTTCGCTCCTGCTGTTTGTTGTTGTTGCTGTTTGCAGCGAGGGAAGAAGGTGGCTATGCCCTGACGAATAATTAAATAACATTATCGTATATAAGGCCCCACCTCTGTGGGGCTTTTTTATTTTATTATGGTTATACCAGGATATACACAGCTGGAAAGCGGATTAGAGAAACGGATCCGGGAAATCGGGAAGCGGGTGGGCAACACTCCGCTATACAGGCTCAGCAAAAAATTGTACAACAATCCCCGTGTGGATATTTATGCGAAAAAAGAATGGCTGCAGCTCAGCGGAAGTATAAAGGCGCGTGCTGCCTACTCTATTATCCGCAACGCAGTAGAAACGGGGAAATTAAATGAACGAACCGTTCTGCTCGATGCTACCAGTGGGAATACGGGAATTGCATATGCTGTAATTGCCCGTGAAGCGGGATTAAAAGTGGCGCTCTGCCTTCCGGAGAATGCCTCGGCAGAGCGGAAGGAAATATTAAATGCGCTGGGGGTGGATATTATATTCACCTCGCGCTTTGAAGGCACCGATGGCGCACAGCTTCGCGCACAGGAGATGGCAGAAGAAAATCCCGGCAGGTATTTTTATGCCGATCAATATAAGAACGATAACAACTGGAAGGCGCATTATTACGGCACGGCGCTGGAAATATTCGAGGAGCTGCCAGCGATAACGCACTTTGTCGCGGGCCTCGGTACAACGGGAACCTTTGTGGGAACGGGACGGCGATTAAAAGAGCTGAATTCTTCTATAAAATTAATCGCATTGCAACCCGATGCGGCATTGCATGGGCTGGAAGGATGGAAACATCTTGAAACGGCAATCGTTCCGCGCATTTATGATCCCGCCGTTGCGGATTCATTGGACACTGTTACCACTGAAGAAGCATATGCCCTGATAAAAAAAATAAATGAGGTGGAGGGCTTACTGCTCAGCCCTTCTTCGGCTGCAAATATTGCAGGCGCGATAAAAACTGCAGAAAATATCAGGGAAGGCGTGGTGGTAACCGTTCTTCCGGACAATGCGGATAAATATTCTGAAGTAATAAATAAAATAGTCAGGCAATGATATTAATAGAAACACAGGCCAAAAAAATTATGTACGGAGATGCAGGTAAAGCATTTCCCGACGAATGCTGCGGTTTTATGTTTGGCTCGGAGAATGAAGAAGGCGTTCGGATAGTCAGTATCGCATTGCCGGTCGATAATTCTTCGCTGCAAAACAAAAAAAGGCGATTCGAAATCTCACCCAGGGATTATTTGAAAGCCGAAAATTACGCGCTGGAGCATGATCTGCAATTGCTGGGCGTTTACCATTCCCATCCCGATCATCCGGCAATACCTTCCGAGCACGACCGGGTGGCGGCACAGCCCTGGTTTTCATACGTAATCATTTCTGTTCAGGCAGGCAGGGTGGATCATACCCGCTCCTGGATGCTGAACGGACAATCTCAGTTCGATGAAGAAACAATTCACTTTAATTCATTAATCAATAAATAAAATGGCAACGATAATTATTCCCACTCCATTAAGAAAATTCACCAACAATACTGCTAAGATCCGGATCAACGGGCACACTGTTGCCGAGGGCCTTAACGAGCTCATCACTAATTTTCCCGATCTGAAAAAGCATCTGCTCGATGAAAATGGACAAATCAGGAGTTTTGTAAATATTTTCGTGGGCGACAGCGATATCCGCGATCTGCAGCAGGATCAAACGCAAATAAAAGAGGAATCCCTGGTAAGTATTGTTCCTGCCATCGCAGGAGGTGTACAATTAAAAGATTATTTATGAGCAAAGAACAACTTTTCACCAAAGAAGAACTCGCGAGATATAACAGGCATATCATCATTCCGGGTTTCGGTATGGAGGCGCAGCAGAAGCTGAAGGCCGCAAAAGTGCTGATAATCGGTTCAGGAGGCCTGGGAAGCCCTGCGCTTTTATACCTCGCGGCCGCGGGCGTGGGTACTTTGGGAATTATTGATTTCGATGTGGTTGACGACAGTAATCTGCAACGCCAGGTTTTATTCGGCGTCGAATCGGTAGGCAAGCCAAAAGTGGAAGCTGCAAAACAAAGGCTGCTGGCATTAAATCCGCATCTGCAAATTACTCTTTATAATACCCATCTCAATTCTTCCAACGCATTGAGCATCGTAAAAGACTATGATGTGGTGGCTGACGGAACGGATAATTTTCCTACGAGATATCTTGTAAATGATGCCTGTGTGTTACTGGATAAACCTAATGTATATGCATCGATATTTCAGTTCGACGGGCAGGTATCTGTATTTAATTATGTGGATAAAAACGGGGAACGTGGCCCGAATTACCGTGATCTGTATCCCACGCCACCACCTCCTGGCCTGGTGCCAAGTTGTGCAGAAGGCGGTGTGCTGGGGGTATTGCCGGGAATTATCGGCTGTATGCAGGCTTTAGAAGTAATTAAGGTGATCGCCGGAATAGGCGAAACGTTGTCGGGACGATTTTTTACGTTTGATGCCCTGCAGTTTGAGACGAAGACATTTAAGATAAAAAGACGCGATGATAATCCGGTCAATGGAAAAAATCCGACGATAACTGCATTGATCGATTATGAACAATTCTGCGGCATGCGGGCAGTTGAAGAAAAGCCGCTTAGGGAGATTACTGCCCGGGAATTGTACGACTGGCAGGTGCGTGGCGAGAAATTTCAGCTGATCGATGTGCGCGAGCCACATGAGTATGATATAGTAAATATAGGCGGTGAATTAATTCCGCTGGCAACAGTGGCTGCCAACGCCGATAATATTGCCAGAGATAAAAATGTTGTTGTTCACTGCAAAATGGGCGGGCGTTCGGCAAAAGCGATCAAAGAGCTGGAAGAGAAATTCGGCTTTACTAATTTATATAATCTGAAGGGTGGGGTGCTGGCTTATATAGACGAAGTAAATCCTGCGCTTACAAAATATTAGCTGGAATTGCGTAAATGATTTGGG
>JBGAJL010000150.1:0-7647 GCA_044224935.1 Flavitalea sp. | reverse complement strand
TTACGTGCCATTGCGAAAAAATAAGGCCTGAATTCCCGGGATTTCAATATTATTTCCCTCCTGACCCATAATTTGACAAATAACTCCTGCACGCAGTCTTCCGCCACTGCGGGAGATTTTAAAAATGCCAGTGCAAGTGAATACAATTCGTTCCAGTAATGCCGGTATAAGGCTTCAAAAGCCTGTTCGTCGCCGGATGCTATCCGATTAAGAATATCTGTTTCATTATATAAATCGGGTATACTCACGGACTGGCATAATTAAATTGATTCAACGGACGCGGTATCCCTTTCCAATATTGCCTACCAATCCGATACTAAACACAAAATGATAATTAGAAGTTTCAGAAACAGCAATGCGGTATTGTGAGCTGATGTGCAAATATGCTTCACCGAAAAATCCAATCTGAATGCCTATGCCGACAGGCATATACGTTCCCCAATATCCGCCATACTCGGAAATACCTACGCCCACTTGCATATAAGGCACAAACCAATGCCGGTCAGTGAACATTTTACAGCGAACCGTAGCATCTCCTTCAAGCAATAAAGCTTCATCTGCTGTCACACCGGCATCCGGTATAGGATAGGACAAAAATGCGCCGCACAGCGTTCCTGCAAAATCGACATATTCGGAAAGGCCCCTTCCGTAACTAACTGCCAACCCCTGCGACATATTCTTTAATTTTCCATATTTTTTTTCCCTTAAAACAGTAGACAGCGAAGTGGTTCTGATTGCGTTTGCCGTTGCAAAATCGGTGAAAGTAAAATGAATTCCCACTGTCGCCGGCTGCGTATATGATAGTGACTCTTCCTGGCCATTAGCGATCGCGGGCAGCAGCATCACGGCAAAGACGAAAGACTTTCTCATATACATGTTGTAAGGCGTCATCAAATATAAGAGAAACACGATAAATTAAAGCACTTCTACCTTAACCTTCGTAAGTCCTCTGCGGATATAGCCCAGCTTTTTTGCAGCCGCATAGCTTAAATCGACCAGGCGGTTATTTTTATAATGCAGCCTGTCATTTACCACCACAATCACCGAACGATGATTACGAATATTGGTCACCTTAATACGTGTACCCATAGGAAGGCGGTTGTGTGCCGCCGTCATTTTCGCAGGGTCATAACGCTGGCCGCTGGCAGTAGGCTGGCCTTTAAATTTGGAATTGTAATAACTGGCTATACCGGTTTCAACAGTTGAAACCGTTTTCTTTTTATTGGTGCTGCGTACGCGGCGGGCGTTCTGTGCCTGCAGAGCGGTTCCCACCTGCGCAAGCAGTAACGAGGCAAGCAATAATCGTTTCAGCATTTCAATTTATGTTTTTTGAAAAATACTTTTCGGTCAGCATTTTATCTTCGGCATAAATATCATCGTAAAATTTTATACGGCCGTTTACTCCTTCGCAGGTGAAGTAACGAATAAACAACGGTACCCTTTGAAATCCTGTCACCACGTGCTTTTCCTGGCGCGCCAGCCAGTTGCTAATCGTGTCGGCACTGTAACGTATCGAATCATTTCTTACAAGAAAATGGGAAAGATCCTTCCAGCCCTGCACGCGCACACATCCATGGCTTAAGGCGCGCATCGGCCTGGAGAACAACCATCTTGCATTGGTATCATGCAGGTAAACGGAATATTTGTTCCGGAAATTAAATTTCATCACACCCAGCGAATTATCATCGCCCTGCCTTTGCCTGATCTGGTAGGGAAAATATTTTTTACTCAGCTTCGACCATTTAATCTTCGACGGAGGAATCACACTGTCGTTCTTATCCACCACCATCAGGTTTTGTTTAGCCAGGTAATTGGTGTCTTTCTGAATAGCGGGCAGCATCTCCTTAAATATGATGCTGTAGGGCACGGTCCATTGCGGATACGTAATGAAATTCAATATCTCGGAATGCAGCTCAGGAGTCCTCGTTTTAGCAGCGCCCACAATTATTCTCGATTTCAATACCACGCTATCGCTGTCCACCACGGTAAGCATAAACGCAGGCAGGTTAACCCACACATACGTATGAGGCAGCGTATCCGCCATTAATTTATATTTATCCAGCGTCAGCGCGATGCGTTTGAACTTTTCCCAATCCGTATCATTCAGGCTCTTGACGGTATTTTCATTGATCCGGCCAGTTGTTTTTAATTTCTTCAGCGCCTGGTACCGGGTAAGCGCTTTTCTCAACATAGCAGTATCCATCGAGGGAGGGAGGGTATCCAGCATCTTCACTTCATAGAGCCTTTTTTGCAACCGGCTATAAAATTGAAGCGAATCGGTAAAAGGATAAACCAGGTAGGTATAAGGTTTGAATTCGGCCGTATCGAGAAACTGCGGAATACCTTCTTTCAGGCTGATATAAGGTTGCAGTTTCGGCTCAAGCTGCTGCAATGTACCGGCCAGTTGTTTCGTTTTAATTATTTCATTTAAAATATCGATATAAAAACCGTTAGTCAGCGCAGAATCCTTTTTCGAAGAGAGGCTGTCATAAGGCAGGCGGCCGCGCTTCAGATGCTGGCTGATCAACAACAAAGCATCGGTCATCATTACATCGGCCCTCGACCATAATGCCGCATCTTTGCTGGCAAGCGTATCCGTCTTTAACTGCTGCTGTATATTCTTTAATGAACCATAAAAATAATCCGAAGGAAATAAGCCATATAATTTCGAATTCTGTATAAACAGGTACAACGAATCTCCTGTTGCAGACCAATGGCCATCCGAGGACCACAATGCCGTAAAATTATTTTTCTCATACACCGCTTTCACCGCGCCCAGATCATATAAGGTCGTTGTATCATTAATCTTTCCATTATTGGCAACTGCATAATCAACTGTTTCCCGCAGATTTTTCTTTACACGATCCTCAAGCTGTTCAGGTTTTTTGACAATGTCTTTTTCTTCCGGTTTTTTTTCTTTGCACGAAAGGATGCAGGTGATGCTGAGAAGAAGAAAAGTATAAGGAAAGATTTTTCTTGATCTATGGGCTGTGATATATCGGTTCATTCCTTCAATAATAATAAAAGGAATCGATATTTGCACGTTCTGCTCTATAATATTCTGTTGATTTTCGCTTCGAGTATCATCAGGTCGGCCAGCACTATAGCGGTCACCGCTTCAAGCACCACGGGGACCCGCAGCGCAATGCTCAGATCGTGTCGTCCCTTTACAGAAAACGCTTCTACATTGCCCGTTTCGAGGTTAAGGGTCTGCTGTTCCTTTGGTGTGGACGAAGTGGGTTTTATAGCGATCCGGAACACCAGTTCGTTGCCATTTGTGATACCGCCTACAATGCCGCCTGCGTGGTTTGTACGGGTTCTTCCTTCCGCGTTTTCGATGCTGTCATTATGTTCTGCACCAAACATCCGGGCCGCCATAAATCCCGTTCCGAATTCGATGCCCCGTACGGCAGGGATAGCAAATATGGCATGGCTGATCACTGACTCGACCGAATCGAAAAAGGGTTCGCCCAGGCCGGCAGGCAGGTTCCTGACGCGGCACTCTACAATGCCACCCACCGAATCTTTGGCCTCGATCGCTTTTTGCAAGCCCTGTTCAGGATCAGGCAGGCCAGCTATTTCCGTAATAGATGCATTAACTTCTATCCCCGAAGCTGCCAGTAATTTTTTAGCAATAACGCCTGCCGCCACAAGGGCAACGGTAAGCCGTCCGCTGAAATGACCGCCCCCCCTGTAATCTTCAAAGCCGCCGAATTTCTGACGCGCCACAAGATCCGCATGACCCGGACGGGGCACGGTCCGTTGCCTGGCATAATCCGCAGAACGGGTGTTATTATTTTCAAATAAAATAGTAATCGGCGCGCCAGTGGTGGTATTGTTGAAAATACCGCTTTTAAAAAAAGGGATATCGTCTTCTTTTCTTGGTGTGGTACCTTTCTGCAGCCCTCCCTTTCTTCGTTCCAGATCCACAAGAAAATCTTCCGTTTGAACAGATAACCCTGCGGGGCATCCATCGATATTTATGCCCACACTCTCGCCATGCGATTCACCAAAAATTGTTATGCGGAATATGCGGCCAAATGAATTCATGAGAAAGTCAAAAGTTATAAATAATGATTAATGATGCATCTTGAAAGTTCTAAGTTTTAACTTTCGCACCAAGTTGTTCTATCAGCTTGTAAAAATCCGGAAAGGATTTGTTTACGGCTTCGGCCTCTTCAATGATTACCTCACCCGCTGCCTTCAATGCTGCCACCGCGCAGGCCATCGCGATGCGGTGATCATGCCTTGAATGCACGGTTGCCCCATTTATTTTTCCGCCACCGTATATTCTCATTACATCGCCTTCGAGTTCAATCCTCACTCCCATTTTTGCAAATTCTTCCTGCAATGTCAGCCCGCGATTACTTTCTTTATGTGCCAGCCTGTTCACTCCTTTAATAACCGACACACCATTACAATACGCGGCCAGGGATACCAGCGGCGGAAACAGGTCCGGGCAATCCGTTGCATCGAAAGAAAAAGCGTTCAACAAGGCCGGGCCCACTTCAATATTATTTTCAGAAATCTTCAGCACAGCCCCCGAATCCTTCAATGCATGCATGATCGCCTTATCGGCCTGGGTGGAAGCAGTATCCAGCCCTTCAATAATTATATTACCGCCAATCGCTCCCGCAACCAGTAAAAATGCACCACCACTCCAGTCGCCTTCCACCGTATAGGTCGTGGCAATAAAAGTCGTTTCCAGGGCAATCGCCGATACCAGGAAACCTTCCGGCGAAACGCCATCGCCCATTGACAACGGCAATGGCCTGGCAGGGAAGGTGAACTTTTCATAATGATCGTTCCGTATTTCAATGCCAAAACGCTTCATCACGTCAAGAGTAAGATCAATATAAGGCCTGCTTTTCAGATCCTTTACCGTAATAGTTACTTCGTTTGCCGAAGCGGCGCCATACGCCATTAATAAACCGGTCAGGAACTGCGAACTGAGTGAGCCGTCAATTTCGATGTCTACGGGCTTTAAAGGTCCTTTTACTTTTATGGGCAGATAACCATTATCGGATTGAATTGCAATACCTAGCTTCGGAAATATCTCGTCAAAGAAATGCATGGGCCTTTTTAATAAAGAGCCGGTTCCATTAATAGTAAGCTCTTTATCGCTTAAAGAAGCGAGGGGGGCAAACATACGGATACCCAGGCCGCTTTCACCACAACTGATTTCCGATTGACCGGGATTAACTCCGTCACTTTCGATTATAATTTCCTTTTCTGATCTGCTCAGTATTTTTGCGCCGAGCCTGGTGATCGTATCCAGGGCGGCCTGATCGTCGTTGGAATTTCCGGGATTCACAATCGTGGTCGTTCCCCTGCTGAGCAATGCGGCCGCACAGGCCCGTTGCATCGAACTCTTCGATGCCGGCGCGCTGACAGACCCTTTTAGCACGGATGGATATATACTAACTTTCATTGCTGATCAGGTTTTCCAGGTCATCGATCGGGATTGGTCGCACTTCCGCATGGCCAATTTTTTCCAGGAGCACATAGTTCATCACGGCCCGCTCTTTTTTCTTATCCATTTTTAATACATCAAACACTTCCTTCCTGTTCACTTCGGCCCGCACGGGCAACTCATATTTTTTCACCAGGTCAGTTATCCGTTGCAACTGGTCAAAGCCGGTTAGCCTGGAAGAGATCTTAGCAGCCACCACCATGCCTATCGCCACGGCGTGTCCATGCGGAATGGATAACTTTGTTTCCACTGCATGCCCCCACGTATGACCGAAATTCAGCAGGCGCCGTTCGTTTTTTTCGAACTCATCGGCAAGAACCACATTCGACTTGATAATTGCATTGCGCTTGATTAATTCCGTTGCAGCCGCAGAATTTTTCTTATAAAAGTCAATATTGTTTCTTTCCAGCTCTGAAAATAATGCCGCATCTTTTATGCAGGCATGCTTGATAATTTCAGCAAAACCATTTATCCATTCTTCATGCGGCAATGTTTGCAGGAAAGCGCTATCGTATAATAAAAAATCCGGTTGCCGGATGGTTCCGACAAAATTCTTATACACGCCCACGTCGATACCGTTCTTGCCACCGATGGAGGCATCTACCATCGCCAGTAATGAAGTGGGGATAAAGCCGAAGCCAATGCCGCGCATGTATACCGATGCAGTATAACCTGTAATATCGGTAACGACACCGCCGCCGACACCGATCAGGAACGATTTTTTATCGGCTTTATAATGAATAAGCTGCCGGATAACATCGTCCACGGTAGACTGCACTTTAAATTTTTCCCCGGGCTTCAACACTATTGTTTGCCAGCCCTGCAATTTGTTCCTATGCAGTTCAAATATATTCTCGTCTGTGATAATTACAGAATGCGATTGATCGACCAACTGCTCAAGATGCCTGAATTCAGTGTTGAAATAATAATCGGTTGATTTCTGTGAAAAATCATACTTCTTTTTTTCCATAGAAGTTATTTCACGAATTCATGATCTTGTTCTGGTGGTTGATACTTTCCATATGCACGGCATCAAAATACTTCGTGATGAACTCGCGCGATAAGCCCATTTTATCACCCTTTACAAATGCCCTTTCCAGTATTTCATTCCACCTGTTGGTTTGTAAAATGGTAATGCCATTGTTTTTCTTGAATTCGCCGATCTTATCGGCAATCTTCATTCGCTGTCCTAATAATTGCATTAATTCATCGTCGAGATGATTAATCTGCTGCCTCAATTTTTCCAATGCGGCGTGAAAAGCTTCTGAATTAATATCTTCTTTTCTCCAGGTAATTGCATCGAGCATTTCCGCGAGCACTTCGGGAGTTACCTGTTGTTTGGCATCACTCCATGCTTTATCAGGATCGATATGGCTCTCGATCATCAGCCCGTCAAAATCAAGGTCGATGGCTTTTTGTGCAACATCCATTAAAATATCCCTGCGGCCACAGATATGTGAAGGATCGTTGATGATCATCATGCCGGGATTGCGGCGTTTCATTTCGATAGCCAGGTGCCACATCGGCGCATTGCGGTATTCGGTATTTCCATAAGAAGAAAATCCGCGGTGAATTAATCCAATTCTTTTAATACCGGCTTTCTCAACACGCTCAACAGCGCCCGTCCATAATTCGAGATCGGGATTGATGGGGTTTTTGATCAGCACGGGTACATCAGCGCCGCGCAATGCATCGGCCACTTCCTGCACGCTGAATGGGTTAACGGTAGTACGCGCGCCAATCCAGAGAATATCCACATCGAAATGCAATGCATCTTCTACCTGTTTGCCCGTAGCTACTTCTACCGCGGTGGGCAGGCCGGTGAGTTTTTTTGCCTGTTGCAGCCAGGGCAGGCCTTTGGTGCCAATGCCTTCAAAGCTTCCGGGGCGCGTTCTGGGCTTCCAGATACCGGCGCGAAGGGCATCCACTTTTCCGGTTTTGGCCAATCGTGTTGCAGTCTGCAACACCTGTTCTTCCGTTTCTGCGCTGCAGGGGCCGGAGATGATCAAGGGTCTTTTGGCGAGGACCTTATCGATATCTGCGCCTGATGTTAATGTCTGTTCCATAATGTATAAGTTAAAAGTGAAAAGTAAAAAGTTAAAAATCTAGGTAGGCACACTTCAAATGGTTTTAACTTTTAAGTTTTTACTTTTAAGTTTTATTATCTGCTATTC
>JBGAJL010000013.1:0-57321 GCA_044224935.1 Flavitalea sp. | reverse complement strand
TATTCAAGCGGCGGCGCAACCTCCTACTGGAGCCTGCTTTTATTATTGATAGAAAAATATGCCGGGCGCGAAATCGCCATACTGGCAGCAAAAATATACGCACTTGAGATAGACAGAAAGAGTCAGTCGCCTTTTTCAATGTTTACCGGACAGAAAAAACATGCCGACCTGCCCATCAAAGCAGCGCAGGAATTCATAGAACAAAATGTAACGGAAAAAATCTCTGTGGAAGAATTATCTTCGAGGTCCGCCATAGGTCGAAGGCATTTTGAAAGAAGGTTCAAAAAAGCTACTCACAACACCCCGGTCGAATACATTCAGCGTGTGAAAATGGAAGCTGCAAAAAAAATGTTCGAAACCAACGCCAAGAATGTAAACGAAGTGATGTATTCAGTAGGCTACTCTGATTCAAAAGCATTCAGAACCTTATTTAAAAAAATAACAGGATTATCTCCCATCGAATACAGAAATAAATACAACAAAGAAGCTGCCGCAGTACTATAATGAAAAATCTTAACCGTCTTATACGATTAGTCTTCGCACTATCCGTTTCCGCATGTAATTCCCATCAGCAGAAAGCACCCGAAAAAATACCGCCCGATACCGGCGCAATAGAAAGATCCATAGCAGAAACACCTGTTTTATCTCCGCAGGAATCCATCGCCCGTATGAAGATCGCAGATGGATTTGAAGTGAAAGAAGTCGCCTCGGAACCGATGATTTCCGCACCGGTGGCCCTGACCTTCGACGCCAAAGGAAGAATATGGGCGGCAGAAATGCAGGGTTATATGCCTGATACCGTTGGCCAGGGTGAAAATACGGGCAATGGAAAAATCGTGATACTCGAAGACACCAATCACGACGGCAGGATGGATACCCGGTCAATATTTCTTGATAAATTAGTATTGCCACGCGCACTCTGCCTGGTCGAAAATGGGATCCTCATAGCCGAGCCGCCGACATTATCATTCTATCCCATCGACAAAAAATTGCAGGCAGGCAAAAGAGTAATAATAGACAGCGCATACGCCCTTGGAGGAAACCCGGAGCATCAGCCGAACGGATTATTCCACTCCCTGGATAACTGGATCTACAGTGCAGATTGCGAAAAACGCTACCGGAAATATGGAAATAAATGGGTAACGGACCATACCAATGCGAAGGGGCAATGGGGAATTTCACAGGACGATCTCGGAAGATTGTTTTATAATAACAATTCGAAAAATCTGCTGGGCGATTATTTCCCGGCGGTGTTCAGCCGCAACGAAGATATGCCCGGTTTTAATGAAACGATTGTCAGCGACAACAGGGTATTTCCTATCCGGCCCACACCCGGCGTCAACCGCGGCTATATGGAAGGAATACTCGATGACAGCCTGCGGCTGATCAATTTCACAGCCGCATCCGGACCTGTTATCTACCGCGGAGCAGCGTTTGGAAAAGATTACGAAGGCAACGCGTTTGTTCCGGAGCCCGCCGCCAACCTGGTTAAGCGGGATATTATTAATGACAGCGGGTTTATTGTAACAGGAAAAGAAGCCTGGCAGGGAAAAGAATTCATAGCCAGCACCGACGAGCGCTTCCGGCCCGTCACTGCCTATAACGGCCCCGACGGCGCTCTTTACCTGGTGGATATGTATCGCGGTATCATTCAGCACAAAACCTATCTCACCGATTACCTGAAAAGCGAGATTCGCCGGAGAAACCTTTCCTCACCGCTTAACTGCGGCAGAATTTACAAGGTGATCCACAAAAACAGCGCGGATACCGTTTTATCTTTCCCTGCAGATCCCCAACAGCTTATGCAATTACTCGGTCATAAAAATGGCTGGATAAGAGATAAAGCACAGCAATTAATTGTCGATGGAAAATATATTCAGCTAATTCCGACGCTGAAGAAAAACATACAGCTTCCGGACGGGGCTTTGCTCGCGATTCATTCCTTCTGGACACTGGAGGGGGTGAACGCGTTGAAAATGACCGATATCATTTCCTGGCTGAACAGTAAAAATCCGCAGTTCAGGATGCAGGCATTTGCTGCCGTTCCTTCATTGATAAACAAAAATAATTACCGCGAATTATTAGCTCCGCTGGAAGCACTAATGAAAGACAGCGTCAACGCAATCTACACTTCCTTTTTAGTGGAAGATTTTAAGAAACTGGATACTGCCGCTGCCGATGAATTAATAAGAAAGTTAAGAGAGAATTATCCCGTTAATAAATATATAACCGCCTCCATCGACAATTTGCAGAATAAAGATAGCCGGATCAGCAACAAATTACGGCTGGAATTTCCAAAGGGCTTTCAGCTCTTTAATACCGTTTGCAAAACCTGCCATGGCGACGATGGTAACGGGAAAAAATCGCTGGCGCCGCCGCTGAACGGTTCGGAATGGGTGAATGGTAATAAAGACACTCTGATCAATATCGTTTTAAACGGCCTCAATGGACCTGTAAAAGTGAAAGGAAAACTATATCAGTCGCCCGAAATAGCCGGTGAAATGCCGGGCATTGGCAACAATCCTGAGATCACCGACGAACAGATTGCGCAGGCCCTGAGCATGATCAGGCGGGCCTGGGCAAACAAGGCGCCCGCGATCTCTGCTGCTGACATAAAACGGTTAAGAAAGAAATGATCCGGCCTGTGCATATTATTTAAATTTGAGTGTATGAATCGCATTGACAGGCTGTTTGGAATACTCACCCTGCTGCAATCAAAAAAATATGTAACAGGTGAGCAGATTGCCGCAAAATTCAATATCAGCGTGCGATCGGTGTACCGGGATATCAAAGCGTTAAATGAACAGGGCATTCCCGTAAGCTTCGAACCGTACCGGGGATATTTTGTCGTAAACGGATATTTTCTTCAACCCGTATCCTTCAGTACCGAAGAAGCCAACGCGCTGTTGCTGATGGAATCCATCATTACCGGCTTTGCAGACAAATCCATTCACCAGCATTATACTTCAGCGCTCACCAAAGTAAAAGCCGTATTACGTTCTTCACAAAAAGAATCGGTAGAACGGCTTGCCGATAATATCCGGTTCCAGGCGCCGCCATGTTTTATCCAGGATTATACTTATCTGGCCACCATCCAGCAGGCAATCGCGGAACAGAAGATCGTCGAGATCGAATATACCAACCTTAAGAAAGAAGTTTCCAGGCGCAAAGCCGAGCCAATAGGACTTATCTTCTATGCTTTCGCCTGGCACCTGATCGGCTGGTGCCATCAAAAAAAAGACTACCGCGATTTTAAAGTGGCCCGGATCATGAATCTCCGCTGTACAGATGATGCGTTCACACAAAAAAAACATATCCATATCAGCGACTACATGGGGCAGCTGCCCGTAAATTTCTAAAATAATTAAAACAGCCCTGCCATAGGGTTGTCAGTGAACCGCGTTTTCTTTGTTCCACAAATTAAAAACAACAAAAATGAAGACACTTATTTCCTTTTTCCTGGGACAATTAAAAGATGAAGCGGTTACTACACGCAAAATGCTGCAGATCGTTCCTGCTGAAAAATACGATTGGCAGCCACATCCCAAAAGCATGAGCCTGGTACGGCTGGCCACTCATGTGGCAGAGATACCGGGATGGATAAAAATGGTGATCGACCAGGATGTTCTCGATTTTGCAGAGGGCAATAACCAGCCGGAAGTAATTAACAGCAATGAAGAGCTAATGAATTATTTTGAAAAGAACCTGGCCAGCGGGCTGGGCGCACTTGAGAAAAGTTCCGACGAAATCCTGCCCAGCAAATGGGTCATGAAAAGCGGCGAGCAGGTATTCCTTGAATCGAATAAGGGAGAAATGCTTCGCCATTGCATGTCGCAGCTGATACATCACCGTGCGCAGTTGGGCGTGTACCTGCGCTTGTTAAATATTCCTATTCCCGGCAGCTATGGGCCCAGCGCAGACGAAATGGAGATGTATGAAGCTTCCGGAACATCCGCTAATTGAAATTAACGCAGATACTTTTAGAACCGTGAGAAGCACCTGTCATCACAGGATGCAGGTCTTCTTGCGGTAAATGCGCGCCCGAAAACCCGGGTGATTTCCCGTAGTTGAAATTAACCATCAGCATCATCGCGGATAAAAAAAATAATCGCAGCAGCATAATAAAATGTATTATGCCACAAATAGAATTTAATCCCGCCGCGCTTCAGAGCAGAAGAGGGATGAGCTGAAATATAGGCTGAATGAATTGAGTAAACCAGGAAATTGTTGCGCTCCGGTGATCTCTCCGGCTTAAAGGTCCCGGGCGGTAAGCCGGCGGTGCAGCCGCTCCAGCTTTCTCTTTAATTCGGGGAGCGCCGTGGTGATTACGTGCCACACCACTTCCGGGTCGGCTTCAAACCCGTCGTTCATCAACCGGTGTTGCATACCCGAAATCAGGTTCCAGGGAATCGAATCCGATTTTTGCCTTGTCTCGTCCGTGATCTTACTGATCGACTCCCCGATCACATGAATATTATGCATACACGCATCGATCACGATCGGCCGCGTGGAAAATTCCTGGTAAGAAAGACCGCCGATATAACTATCGATTACGTCGATAAAATTGATGATATCATCTACAATAACAGATTGGTTTCTTTTTGCCATACCATCCTAAAGTAAAAAATTAATGCCAAAGTACATACATTCACGCATGCAGAAGCGAATATTTGCTTATTGGTTGTATTGCGTAGTAATAGTATGCCAGTTTTCCTGCAGCTCACAAAAATCGTCACAAACGGCCATGAATTTCACAGAACAGCAGCTCACTTCCGGTCAATCCGGACATACGATCAATCCTTCTGAAATATTTTCACCCGATGACCAATGGATCGTATTTGATTCGAGAAATGAGGACACGGGCATTAAAAGTACCGGCTCGATAGCAATGGTCAATACCAAAACAGGAGAGACAAAACTTTTGTACCAGACAAAAAATCAAACGGAATACGGTCCCGGTGTGGGAGCCGCCACATTCTGTCCCGTGGCCAACCGGGTGCTTTTTCTTCACGGGATAAGAAATGCGGATAAGGACCACCCTTACGATATGACAAGGCGCACCGGTATCGCGATCGATACAGACAAACCCAACCAACCAATATTCGTCGATGCCAGAAATATTATCGCTCCTTTTACTCCCGGTGCATTGCGGGGCGGCACACATGCACATTCCTGGAGCGGCGACGGCCAATGGATCAGCTGTACCTACAATGATTTTATTTTGCAGCAGCTCTCCCGCACGGACAGCGCCATAAAAGACCTGCGCGTGGTTGCCGTAATGGCGCCCCTGAAAGCTGTTGTGGTTCCCGCCAATGCAATGGAAAATAATAATGGCGAATTCTTCTCGGCCGTCGTAACCCGGGTGACGGCATTTCCCAAACCCGGCAGCGATGAAATTGAAAAGGCATTTGATGAAACCTGGATAGGAAAGAACGGTTATAAAAAACAAAACGGTGAATGGCAGAAGCGCGCCATCGCTTTCCAGGGAAACGTGCGCGATGAAAATAATACTATAAAAACAGAAGTGTTTATCGTTGATATTCCGGATGATATTACCCGGGCCGCACCGAATGAATATCTGCAGGGAACAGATAACACAATGCCCTCACCGCCCATGGGAACCGTACAGAGAAGGATCACCTACACACAGGAAGGCATTCAGGGCCCCAGGCACTGGCTGAGAAGCACCTGGGATGGTAAAACAATCGCCTTCCTGGCAAAAGACAACAAAGGCATTATACAGATCTTCGGCGTATCTCCGAATGGTGGAGCAATAGAGCAATTCACCTTTAACGATTTCCCGGTGCAGTCTACTTTCAATTTCAGCCCGGACGACAACTATTTATCCTATATCGCCGACAACAGCATCTTTATTCATGACATCGCGGCAAAAAAATCAACGCGCATTACAAAACGCTTCCCGGATGGAGAAGGGCCTGTTAATGGGGTGGTCTGGTCGCATGACGGAAACAGGCTGGCATATAACCGGTATGTGACGAGCGGAGGAAAAAAATTTCTGCAGGTGTTTTTGCTAATAAAAAAATAAGCCGCCCGGAAATTCTTATCTTAGCATCCTTCACCGCCCGCCAAGAAAAAGTATAAACTTCAAGACATGAACGAAGAAAAGAAATTCGTGCCTGTAATGATCTCCCCATTTAATCTGAAGGCAAAGGTTGATCTGGACGCGGTATCCACCCTGGTTGATTTTTACATTGCGGCAGGCGCCAGGGGATTATTCGCCAACTGCTTAAGCAGTGAAATGTACAGTATTACCGAAGATGAAAGGCTGGAGCTGACACGTCATATTGTGCGCCATGTGCGCGGCCGCGTGCCGGTTGTGGCCACAGGCTCCTTTGGGCTCACCATTCCCGATAAAGCTGAGTTTTCGAAAAAAATCTACGATACCGGCATCGATGCCGTGATTCTTATTACGGGTCATTATGCCAACGTCGACGACAGCGATGAGATCCTGCTGCGTAATTTCGACAGGATGTTCAGGCTCACCCCGGGCATCCCGATGGGACTGTATGAGTGCCCGGCCCCCTATAAGCGGGTCATCACCCCCGAAGTGTTCAAAAGACTGCTGGAAACGGACCGCCTGGTCTATCATAAAGACACTTCCATCAGCTACGACAGTGTAAAAGCCAAACTGGAACTCTGCAAAAATTACCCGCGCTTTGAATTTTATGACGCCCACACACCGCATGCTTTGCAGTCGCTCAGGCTGGGAGCAAAGGGCATGTCGAGTATCTCCGGAAATTTTTATCCCGAAATCCTAGTATGGATTTGTGAAAACGCACTCAATAGTGAGAGAAAGGAGGAAGTTGAATGGTTGCAGTCGGAACTGACCCGTGTAGATCCGATGATTCACCAGGCATATCCGATGAGTGCAAAATATTTTCTGAGAAAACGCGGACTGCCCGTCAGAACCATTAGTCGTGCACACGCGCTCGAGCTTACACCACAGCAGAAAGAAACACTCGACCATGTGTATGACAGCTTCAACAACTGGTGCGAGAAGTTACAGATCCGGAAAGTGGATGTAGAGGAATTGCTGATGCCGGAAGGTCCGCTTGATCCCGCGATATAACGATGTGTGAGTAATTTATTTATTCAGTAATAAATCCCTTGCCATGTTTGCAAAGAATTCCGGCACCCCGGATAATTCCAGGAGAAAATTTATTAAAACAGCGGCAGTATCGGCTGCTACATTCATGATCGTTCCGCGGCACGTGCTCGGAGGAAAAGGCTTTACTGCGCCAAGTGACAAACTATTGATCGCAGGCGTGGGCGCGGGCGGGAAGGGCAGATCAGACATTGCTAATTTTTACAATAGCGGTAAGGCGGAAATCGCTTATCTCTGCGATGTAGACACGCGCCAGTGCGCCGAAACCGTAAAGAAATTTCCGAAAGCAAAATTCTACAAAGACTTCAGGGAATTATTTGATAAAGAATCGAAGAATTTCGACGCCGTATCCGTTTCCACTCCCGACCATATGCATGCGGTGATAGCGATGGGCGCCATGCAACTGGGCAAGCATGTGTATGTACAAAAACCACTCACACACGATATTTACGAAGCGCGCAAATTGCAGGAAGCAGCAGAAAGATATAAAGTGGTAACGCAAATGGGCAACCAGGGCTCCTCCGGCGACGGAGTAAGGCAGTTGCAGGAATGGTACGACGCCGGTATTATCGGCGACGTAAGCTCAGTGTATATCTGGACCAATCGCCCCGTATGGCCACAGGGGATTCCCTGGCCAAAAGCACAACCAAACGTTCCGAAAGAACTTGACTGGGATCTCTGGCTCGGCACTGCCCCTAAAAAAGATTATGTTGATAATTTAATTCCCGGAAGCTGGCGCGGATGGTGGGATTACGGCACCGGCGCTCTCGGCGACCTGGGCTGTCATTTAATGGAAGCGCCATTCAGAGTTCTGGGACTGGAATATGCAAGCGATGTGCAGGCCAGCGTGGGCAGCGTGTTTGTCGCTTTCGGCGAACGCGGTTATTTCCCCGACAGTTGTCCGCCTTCGAGCCATGCCACGCTCACATTTGAAAAACCTTCCAAAACGCAGGGTCCCGTTACTATGCATTGGATGGACGGCGGCATTAAACCGGAGAGACCCGCAGAATTAGGCCCCAACGATCTTTTTGGTGACGGGAACAGCGGGATATTATTCGTTGGAACAAAAGCAAAAATGATGGCGAGCGAATACGCCGCGAACCCTCGGCTCATCCCGCTGTCGCTGAACGAACAGGTGAAAGTGCAGCAAACCATCGAGCGCGTTCCCGGAGGCGCAGACGGCCACTATGCACAATGGGTGGAAGGCGCGATCGCCGGTTACGGAAATAAAAAATTAAGCTCGCCTTTCAACCTGGCAGGCCCGCTTACACAGGCGATATTAATGGCTAATCTTGCCATTCGCGGCGCCGATATGCGCATGCCCCGGAAAAAAGGAAAGGGCTATGAATATCCCGGAAGCAATATGAAAATGCTTTGGGACAATGAAAAGATGAGAGTAACGAACTTTGAAGAGGTGAACCAGTTTGTAAAACGCGAATACCGGAAAGGCTGGAGCCTCGGAGTATAATTAATTAAGATGAACATCAGGGATAAACTAAAAAGCGGCAGGCGGATATATGGAACAGCTTTCACATCTATTGCGCCATCCTGGCCAATGACTTTGCAAAAAGCCAATCTTGATTTTGCATTTATCGATAACGAGCATATTTCGATGAACAGGGCCGATCTCGCCCGCTTGTGCCAGGTGTTTAAAGGTTATGGCATTGATTCGATCGTACGCGTACCCAGCCCCGACCCCTATCTTGCCTGCCAGGCAATAGATGCAGGCGCTACCGGCGTGATTATGCCCTATATCGAAAAGGTTGCGGAAGTGAGAGAACTGGTGGGCGCCGTAAAATACAAACCAATAAAAGGGGCACTGTTGCAACGATTAATTACCGGCGAAGAAAAGTTGAACCCGGAAATGCAGCAATACGTAGACAACTTCAATGCAGGAAAAATGTGCATTGCAAATATTGAAAGCGTGGCGGCGATGGATATTCTGGATGAACTGCTATCCGTTCCCGGGTTGGATGGTGTATTTATCGGTCCGCATGATCTTTCCGTGAGCCTCGGGGTACCGGAAAAATATGATCATCCCGTTTTCGAAGAAGCGGTGAAAAAAATTATTCATACCACCAGGAGTAAAGGACTATCGATAGGCATTCATTTTTCGCTGGAGCCCGAACGGCAGATCAAATGGGTGAAAGAAGGAGCAAATATCATTGTGCATAGTTTTGATGTGGCTCTCTTTACCCAGCGGCTGATGCACGACATGAGGATCATCAGGGAAGGCGTGGGAGACGATGTGGGCAGCGGCTCTGCTGCGGATCTTATTATGTAGATTTTTAATAATATTTTATTGCAATGAAGAATGTTTTACAGATCGCCGGCAGCGGGCTGGCGGGATTGTTATTGCTGGTCAGCCCTGTTTCACAGGCAGGCACAATACCACCGGATTCATCAACGCGTATTGCGAAAACGCAATTATACAGTGGTCCTGCAACAAACGTTAAATGGACAATAAGCAGGAATGCAACCATCGTTCATGCTAAAAATAATTTATCCGGTGTGGAAAGCGCTGCGGCCGCACTGCTGGCCAATGAAGTGAAAAAAAGAACCGGGCTGATCCTCAGCATTTCAACTGAATTTCCTCCCACCGGCGACGTGATCATTTTAAAACAGGCTGCGGCCAGAATGAAATTGCCATTTCAGCTCCCCTCTTCAGCCGTTCCTGCAAAAGCGGAATCATTCAGGATAACCTCATCCGATCAGGGAGGCAGAAAAATTATTTTAATCGAAGGATCGGACGCCAGGGGCGTTTTATTTGGCACGGGAAGATTGCTAAGAATGATGAATTATGGCGTGAATAGCATTGGCTTTGATGAAATGCCCATGCTTAGCTCTTCACCCGATAAACCGATCCGTGGTCATCAGCTGGGCTATCGCAACACCGCGAATTCTTATGACGGATGGTCCAAACAACAATTCGAACAATACATACAGGACCTGATCGTATTCGGCGTGAACAGCATTGAATCCATACCCATATTTGACGAATCCTCCAGCCCGCATTTTAAAACACCGCCAATGGAGATGAACGCGTTCATCAGTAATGTGTGCAATAAATATGATCTAGATTACTGGATGTGGATACCTGCACAATTCGATCTGAACGACAAGGAAAAAAGAAACCAATACCTGGCAACATTTGAAAAAATATGCAGGCAATCGGCGCGGATCAACGGCGTATTCTTTCCTGGCGGCGATCCGGGCGATAATCCGCCCGGGCTGGTAATACCGCTGCTAAAGGATCTGTATACCGTTGTGAAAAAATATTTTCCATCGGCCACCATCTGGCTATCGTTGCAAGGGTTTACACCGGAGCAGAACCAATATGTGTATCACTACATACGCGAAAACAAACCCGAATGGCTCGGTGGGCTGATAACCGGCCCCAGCAGCCCGACAGCGGAAGAAACAAGGCCCGAGCTGCCGGCAAAATACAAGATCCGGCATTATCCTGACGTGACACATAATGTGCGTTGCGAATTCGAAATTCCCTGGTGGGACCCTGCATTCAGCTTCACGCTCGGACGGGAAGCAATAAATCCACGGCCATCACACTATGCGGCCATATACAGGCAGATGGAACCTTATATCGATGGATTCATTTCCTATTCCGATGGCATACACGACGATGTAAATAAAATACTCTGGTCGCTGATTTCCTGGAGCGATAAGTATACTATCCGCGATATTCTGAAAGAATACAGTAATTACTTTTTCGGTTCTGCGGTGGCCGAACAGGCAGCAGATGGAATATTATCATTGGAAAAAAACTGGCAGGGGCCAATAGCAGACAACGGTGCAATTGCATCCACCTTAACACAATGGAAGCAACTGGAGAAAAATAATCCGCAGCTCGACTCAAACTGGCGCTGGCAGATGAACCTGCTGCGGGCCTACTACGATAATTACACACGCTTAAGATACATTTATGAAACGAAGCAGGAAGAAAAAGTAAATGATGTCTTACTTCAGGCCGGTCATACCGGAGCAGATAAAGCCATTCAACTTGCCGGCGAGCTGCTCGACACTCCTTCACAGGATAGTGAAATGGTTTATGAGAACAAAAAAATCTACCAGCTCTGCGACGAATTATTTCAATCCATCTGCCTGCAGACGAGCGTAAAGAAATACCAGGCTTCCGGACTGGAACGCGGCGCCGTACTCGATTTTATCGATCATCCACTGAATAATAAATGGTGGCTGCAGGATGAGTTCAGGCGAATCCAGACGCTGCATGATTCAGATAAAGTAAAAGAATTAAAAATTATCGCGAACTGGGAAGACCCGGGACCCGGCGGTCATTATGATCAATTGGGAAATATCGGAAGATCACCACACGAAATGAAGGGGGAAAACTGGATGATGGACCCCGTATTAAGAAAAAGTGGAAATCCGGGTTATGATTTTTCCGAAAGTGGCATGAGCAGGAAAAGACTTTCCTGGCTCACCTACATGCGCTGGCCCTTATCTGTGGAATATACCGACATCGATACGACTGCAAAATACACCGTGAAACTATCGGGCACGGGCGAATCGTTGCTAAAAATAAATGGTCAGCGCGTGGCGCCCTCGAAATACGGCCGCACTTATAATGAATTAAAAGAATTTCCCGTACCCGCCAACCTTGTCAAATCAGGAAAATTAATATTGACATGGGACGAGATAAATGAAGATTTTATGAACTGGCGCAAACAATCCCGTGTTTGTGAAATCTGGTTAATTAAAACACCGTGATCAACACAACTCAATCATTGCAGTTTAAGAAAAGTGGTATCCTGCTGACCGGGCTTGCCATGGCCATCGGATGGGGCATACGCGGAAATTTCGGACATCAGTATGGGGCCGCGTTTGCAGGATGCCTGGGATCGATAACCATGTGCCTGCTTTCCGGCCGCGAAGACTGGAAAAACAAAGTATTGTACTTCGCTTTTTTTGGCAGTATCGGCTGGGGCTTCGGAGCAACCATTTCTTATATGCAGGTCATTTCGTATTGCGAAAGTGGTCAGATAGCGACGCAATACTTCGGCTATACCTGCCTGTTTATCATCGGCTTTATATGGGCATCGCTGGGCGTTGCCGGAACAGCAATAGTTGCTGCTGCCGAACCGGAAAAGCTCATGCGATTGTTTAAAGTTATATTATATGTTTTCGCAGCATGGTTTATTCTCGACCGGATTGAAGATCCACTGGCCAATGCACTGCAGCCGGAAGGGCATTTTGATGACAATGCAAGCCGTCAGCTTAATCCCTTATACTGGCTCGATGCCACTTATCTTCCTCCCACGTTTGCTTTAATTGCCGCCTGTATTTATGATCTGAATGAAAGAAGGGAAAAAAATATTTTATGGCTGCCCCTGTTTATTATTGCAGGTGCATTTTCCGGCTGGCTGGTTCAGCATCAGATTATTTCGGCGGGCTGGGAAGAAAAATTATCCGATGCGCTTACGTTCCATCTCGGCGATCTTTCTTATCTCGATCCGCAAACTCATTTACCCGCTTATCGCCAGGAAGACCTGCTTACGAACTGGCCGCAATGGTTCAGTAACCACTCTAGTGCAATCGGCTGGTTCGTTGGCATAATCGCAGGCACCGTTTTCTATTTCATACGCTTCGGAAAGTTTCGCGACGGCTCTTCGCTGATTGTTTGTATGGGCGGTGGATGGCTGGTATTTTTTATTCTGTTTCCGGTACTCGGCAGCCTGCTGTTTGAAAAGATCGGGGGCATCAGGATGACACCGCCCCGCAGCGACGACTGGGCAGGTATGACCGGTGTATTTTTTGGTTTATTATACTGGCTGAAAAGAAATAATTATTTGTCGGTGGCTACTGCTGCGATTATTGCAGGCACCATCGGAGGACTTGGATTTTCAGGTATCGAATGGCTGAAGCAATTAATGATGGCTGCCGGAAGTCCCAGGATTTTTATTGATGAAAATGTAATCAGTTCCTGGAGCAACTGGCAGCACCAGAACTGGCACAGCTTTCTTGAACAGTGTTATGGTCTTGTAAATGGAATAGCCATTGCAGCGGGAATGGGATTGTTATTGAAGCGGGCACCTGTATTGAAAGAGAACCATTCTGCTTCTTTTAGAAAATGGATGCTCGGTATCTGTGTGGTATTTACGCTATTGTTCATTCCCTACGTAAATATTCTTAAAAATGTGGAGAGCTTTGGAAATGTTTTTAATCCAAGCGTCTGGACAAAAACTGTCGGGGTAAATGGCGTACAGCAAACGGTAGCTGCTGAATGGGATGTGCCTTATATTGGTCATCTTCCCGGTTTTGACTTCCTGCATTTTACACCGGAAGGATGGTTCAATATCACCTGGTTTTTATTGCTCGCTCTCTTTATTCTGTTAATCCGGAAACATTTTCAGAAACCGCTTGCAATTATTCCGCCATCCTGGACAGGAAGATCACAATTAATAGTATTAATTCTGTTGTGGACAATGATCTGGGGAAACTTCGACAGAAATATTATCCGATGGACGGCCGACCGGCTATTAACAGACTGGGTGGTAATTGTGGATGCAATCGTGCTAACCTATTTCATACTGACACTACCCGCTTCCGGCATTGAGCCGCTACAGCTGTCTGCTCCCTATTCCTATAAATCATTATATAAAAAAGCATACCGGTATGCGTTCGCAGCACTAATCATTTCGGCGCCTTTATTTTTAATTAGCAATCGCTTAATTTATCACTATCCGCCTCCCGGCCTGCCGGAAACGCATAAACATAATTTACGGTTTGGCCCCGATGCCGACTGGCGCGTCAAGCCTATATTAAAAAACAAGAAGCATAATTAGGAAAATCTCCACGGGTGGCTCTATCTACTTTTAATAATCAATATCTTTCAAGCCTTTATTATGGCAATCATTTATTCGCTCACGGGAGAATAACGCTTTTACCCCGGTGAAAAAACGTTGCGATTACCGGCAGGCCCTCACGCGAAGAGGCCCGATTGCAGGTCAGGAAAATTTTATCTAAATTGCATACACTGCTTGGAAACGATCCATCGGAATTAAGCCGCAGAATTGTTCAGCTCGAAGTATTATCGGAATTAAAAGGTTTCCAGGACATCATCATAGAGGAGGAAAAAAATATGGCATTTATATTAGACGACATCAGCTCGAAGTATTATCGGAATTAAAAGGTTTCCAGGACATCATCATAGAGGAGGAAAAAAATATGGCATTTATATTAGACGACAGTAAAAGCATCCGTTTTCAGCAGGGCCTCAAACAGGGACTGGAAAAAGGTATTGAAAAAGGCCTCAGCAAAGCTACGGAAGAGAGAAATACCGCATTCGTGCTTTCACTTCTACTCAATACCAGTTATTCTCCGGAAGAAATAGCCCAACTCGTCAACGTTCCGCTTGATTTCGTTTTGCAGGTTAAAGCAACTCACTCAAAATCGTAGCTGGCAACAAAATAACTACCGGAACGGAACATTCTTATTTCTTAATAATCCAGACCTCTGCTACCTGGGTGCCTCTTTCACCAGGCTTACAGGAGAAAGTAAATACCACGCTGCCGTCTTTTAGTGCCCCGGCAGGCACAGGAAATTCGTACAGCGGCTGTTTACCGGTTTTGATGTAGTCATGAACCAGCCAATCATCAGCCATTAATTTCACGTTGGAAGTGAATCGTCCGGTATAAGCAATCTTTATAGTGTAAGCGCCATGAGGATCAAGATCATCATATCTCAATTTTAGCGGCGTATCATACAGCGTCGTTACCTGGTTCATCCACGAAAGCGGAACCGGTTTCCCTTCGAAACCTACCGGCAGCACATCTACCCATTCATCGCCTTTTAAAAATACACCGAAATCCGCCAATGGCGATTGCAGGCCACCGGGATCGTTTATCCAGGAAACATTACAATTTTCTGCATCAGTTGCCTTATTTGTCAGGGGATCCATCTTTTCACATACTACTCTTTTCCAACTCTCTTCCGATCCCAGATCATCATAAAAACCACCGGGCCCCGGATTGTCGCGATTGAGCAGTTTATCAATCGCATCCAGTTTCGATCTTTCATCCGCCGATTTTTCTATCGCAGCGAACTGGGCAAACCACCAGAGCGAATTATTCAGCGGCAAATCGATATTATCGATAAAATTTCCACGTCCGCCGGCAGCACCATGCTTTTTTATTGTCAACTGCGAACCAATAGTCCTGAACACCGAATCGGCCAGGTCGATACAACGCTTCCTTAAAGCAGCCTGCACCGGGCTGTCCACGGCCTTCTCCAGAATATTTTTTGCCAGCGCAATAGCCTTATCCGCACCTGTCGCAGCGGCATTCATCAGCGCATCGCGCGCTTCCTGCTCCAACTCATTTTCATAAACCAGCCTGCGCTGGATATACGCGTCGAAATAAGCCCTTATCAGTCCCATCTGAAACCGGAAATTACCCAACACTTCCGCGGGCGCCTTTCGCTCCATATCGGTCCATTGCTGCAATGTTCTCCCAACATTCGTGTTGATTAACAACGGACCGCGTAAATTATTTTCAAGCGCAACCAACCCCTGTGCAACACTTTCTGTGTAATCGGGGCCAATAAAGAAACGGGCAAAATCACGCAGCGTTTCGATCACGGGCAAATCGGGGTTCCAGTCCTGCCCTGTCCACACAAATTTATTTACATCGTCATTTATTCCTTCCGAATAACTAATGCTTCCCTGCGAATATTTCGCATACAGATCATGAATATGCTTTTCATCACAGGGCCTCGGATTGTAACACTCACGCCCAAGTGTAACCGCAAATGCCAGATCCCAGTGAGGAACCGGGTACTGGCAGCTCAAACTATGCGTGATATCGGGATAAAGCCGGATAGGAATACTTTTGTTTAGTTTGCTGCGTACCATTTCAACGGGCTCCTTGATCCACGGCCCATATACAACACCGCCAAACCACGAATATTCGTTATTGACCTGCTTATAAAACGCATCAAACCATCGCTGCGTTGGCGTAAATACCTGTGGCGACACCCATATTTTTGCAGCCGGATGATACTTATGCAAAACAACCGACAGTTGTTCCAGCCATTTAAAAAGATCATCAGGCTCCAGCTCTCCCGGGTCGCCGCCCGGCACAAATAACTGGTCCAGTTTGGGCAACACCTTAAATACGCTCTCTGCTTCAGCAAGTTGCACTTTTATGGAATCGGGCGAAGTATAATTTTCACCCATATTAGGATACCACATCCAAACGTCGAGGCCGTATTCCTTACAGATACGCGATTGCTCTGCGATCATTTTTATCGCCGGCAGCCGCATATGCTCATTGCTGAAATCATCATCGGTAACAGGTGGCAATATCTCTATACTGTTAGCGCCAAAAATGGCGAGTTGGCGAATATAATCATCAAACTGCTGAACGCTCCAGGCATCGTAAGCATTTGTCTTGGGACGATATCCCAACTGATGCCCCCTTATCGCATATACGGGTGTTGAAGAAATAAGCAAGTCATCCGGAACGAAAATCTGATTTTTTCTTAATTCCATCTTTCTCAATAAATAGCCAACGCCATATAGTGCGCCGCGCTCTTCATGGCCGACAATAACAATAACATTATCCACCATTTTAATCCGGTAGCCATCGCCGCCCGTGGGCGCGAGCCCCGATAAGGCAGCGCTATATTTAGCCGGATATAATTTAAGCTGGTCTTCTGTTGCAATAATGACAGATGGATCGCCGGAACGGGGAAACTTACCGGAAACAGCCACATTTATACCCGTTCTTTTCTGTATTTCACCGCGAAAAACAGCTATTGCTTTTTGAAGAATAATTTTGTTTTTTGTAATGGCAACCACAGAGGCTTTCGAAAAGTCGGCCTGTTGCGCAAATAACGATGAAAAGGAGAGGAAGATCAGGCAGGCTGCAAAAAAACGAACAGTCAGTTTCATCACTAAACTTACGAAATGATCAACTATATCCCATCCCGATCTGATTTTTCCCAAAACAGGATGGCAAATAGAAGGTCCCCGGTTCAAACGTTTTGTTTTCAGGCAGTTAGGTTTTGGCATTAATGTGGAACTGTGTACGATGCTAAAAGAGGACTATGAAAACATTTTTTACCCTGATCTGTACCTGCCTGCTGATAACAGCCGGAAAAAGCTACGCACAGAATTGTAATGGCGAAGTGATTAAGTTCCAGGAAACATTTGGAACCGGGAACAAGGGAAAACTTACCGCCGGCAAAACAAATTATAATTTCAGGGGCAGTGGCGCGCTGAACGACGGTGACTATGCCCTGCTGAACACTTCCCAGGGAAAGCCTGAATGGCACAGTTCGCCAGACCATACCGGCAACACAAACGGAAGAATGATGGTGACCAACGCCAGCTATGAACCGGGAGAGTTTTACCGCGACACCGTGATCGGCGTTTCTTCGGTAGCCACTTATAATATTTATTTCTATGCGATGAACGTGAATACCGTCGGAACCTGTTCACCGAATCCCATCCTGCCCAAATTGCAATTGATAGTTGAATCTTATAATTATGATGAAACATTCACAGAAATATACCGGATGAGCTCGGACTATCTGCCGCAGACAACCAATCCCACATGGGTAAAGATAAGCGGCCAGTTTTATCTGCCGACGCAGTGCACGGCAATACGCTACCGGATTATTAACAATTCAACAGGAGGTTGCGGTAATGATCTTGCCATCGACGATATTACCTTTTCACAATGCCAGCCCGCAATACTGCCGGCAAATGGACTTACTTTAAAAGGTAAGGCGGAAAATAATTCGGCGCTGCTTACCTGGACAACCGTAAGCGAGATCAACACCAATAAATTCATCGTTGAGAAAAGCACCGACAGCAAAGTATGGAAAGATATTGCTTCGATACAAGCGGCCGGCACCAGCAATACGATGAAAGAATATAAATACGCTGATCCTGAAAATTCAGCCTCATCAACCTATTACCGGATATTAGCAGTTGACGGCAATGGCAGAGAAACCTATTCCAACAGCATCCTGGTGAGATATTCTTCCGATGGCAACGACGAAATCACAATGAGCGCCTTCCCCAATCCGTTCACCAGTCTGCTGAAACTGGAAATAAATTCAGAGCCCGAACAAAATGTCTCTGTCCGGATCTTCGATATACATGGAAAAATGATCAGGAATATTCCATGGGCGTTGAAGAAAGGGATGAATTCAATTTCCATTGGCACACTGGACCATCTCTCACAGGGCCTGTATTTCCTCAGCGTGATAAACCGCGAGGGCAAAACAATAGGTAAAACAAAAGTGCTGAAACAGTAATAAATTATTTATTCGCCTGCAGCATATATCTCATACGTCTGATTCTTAACCGTTCTGATTTCATTCACATAATAAGCACCGGCGCGACGCGCAATGGCCCTTGCATTTTTAATCTTAACAGGAACATTTGTCCGTATAAGGCATTTCCCGCCGGAGAGGGATGTGATGACGGCCTTATCGAGTTTATTGTTTTTCCAGGTGATCGATACTTCAAAATTACCGCGTGCCTTAAGCCCTTTTACCTTGCCGTTTTTCCAGGCCGCCGGCAACGCAGGAAGCAGGTGAATATCTCCCGACTGGCTCTGCAATAACATTTCCGCTATACCGGCAGTTCCCCCGAAATTTCCATCTATCTGAAAAGGCGGATGTGCATCGAAGAAATTGGGATACGTTCCCCCGCCACCATCATATTGGGTATAATCGAGGCCGGTAATCCGAAGCAGGTCACGAAATAATCTGTACGCATGGTCGCCGTCGAGCAATCTGGCCCAGAAATTAATTTTCCACGCTTTGCTCCAGCCCGTGCCTTCATCGCCCCGAAGTTCCAGCGTCTTCCTTGCAGCTCTTGCCAGATCAGGGGTCGTGATGGGAGAAATCTGGTTGCCGGGATGCAGACCATAGAGATGTGACACATGCCTGTGATGTACTTCCACATCGAGCCAGTCTTTGTACCATTCACGGAGATTACCCTTCCAACTGATTTTGAACGGATATAATTTCTGCTGCCTGGCCATAACCGTATCGCGCAGCTGCCGGTCGGCGTGCAAAACATCCGAGGCAGCAACAAAATTCGCAAAAAGGTCGCGAAGGATAGACATATCCATGGTACTTGCCAGCGCGATCGAGGCCCTGTTGCCATGATCGTCTATAAAAGAATTTTCAGGTGAGCCCGAGGGCGAAGTGACCCAATATCCGTCTTTATCCGTTGTTAGAAAGCTCATCGAGAACAATACCGCGCCTTTCATCAACGGGTAAGCGGTATCTCTTAAAAAGGCCGTATCATTTGTATATTGATAGTGTTCCCAGAGATGCCTGCAGAGCCAGTTTCCGCCCATAGCCCAGTTGGCCCACATGGGGTCGCCATGGCCCATATTTCCCACAGGATTGGAAAGCGCCCAGATATCACTGTTGTGATGCGCCACCCAGCCGGGGAGATCGTAGAATTCTTTAGCGGTGTTTTTTCCCGTAACAGCCAGATGTTCGAGAAATTCAAAAAGCGGCTCCTGCATCTCGGAAAGATTGGTCAGCTCGGCCGGCCAGTAATTCATCTGTGTGTTGATATTGATCGTATAGTTCGATGCCCATGGTGCGCGCAGTTCTTTGTTCCAGATACCCTGCAAATTAGCCGGTAATCCTCCGGGTCTCGAACAGGATATTAATAAATATCGCCCAAATTGAAAATATAATGCTTCGAGGTCCGGGTCGTTATCTCCCCTGGTATATTTCTCCAGGCGCTCGTTGGCAGGGAGATCGATATTTTTTTCAGTAGAATCTTTCAGATAAAGTTCTACCCGGTTGAAATAATTATGAAAATCGGCCAAATGCGCCTTTACCAATTTTTCATACGATTTCCCGGCTGCACCGATGATATCGTTTCTCGCATTTGTATTTTCATCACGCCCTTCCTTATCGGGACATTTATCAAAACCATTAAAGCTCGTTTCGGCAGCGATGATCAAAACCACCTCTGATGCATTATTCACATGTATGCCCGCAGTGTCGGTCTTAATTTTTCCATCTTTCGCGATGGCCCGCATACGCAGTTGAAAGCGCATGCCGTTGCAGCCCGACACATCGGTATAATTCAGTTCGCCCGTTTCATAATCGACATTGGCAGGTGCTTTTCCCTTTAATAAAAAATCATTTTGAACAACTTCCTTCCTGTAATGCAGCAGACTGGCCGAAGAAGCGGTAAAATTCAGCATACCTGCTTTACCGGCTGATAATCGTATTACAATTACCTGATCGGGATGAGAAATAAATACTTCACGCTGATACTGCACGCCATCCACGGTATAACGGGTGGTGGCAATGGCGTCGCTGATATTTAAATCACGGTAATAAGCAGATGGCTGTTTCTTCAGATTTTGTTTGATAACGATATCTCCAAGGGGAAGATAGAACTGCGAAAACAGGCCCTGCATTTTCTTGCACAGCTCACCCGCAAGCTGGTAGTCGCCCTGGTTTACCGCTTCTCTTATTTTTGGCAACCATAAAGGAGATTGAGGATTAATATTAGTCCTGACAGGCCCTCCCGACCACAGCGAACTTTCATTCAGCTGTATCAGCTCACTATCCACGCCACCGTACACCATCGCACCCAGTCGCCCGTTTCCCAGCGGCAACGCTTCCGTCCAGGTTTTAGCGGGCCGGTTATACCAGAGCTTTAGATTTTTCTGGGCACTGACGGAAGAGCAAAAAACGATAAATAAAAATGCGATCAGATACTTTCGGGGCATGTGCTGTACATGGAATTATTTGACCGTCAATTTAACGATCAGATCTATTCCGTCAAATTTTGATTTATCCATATAAACAAAAATGCCTTCCGGCACCTGCCTGAATTGCACTTTTTCGCCCGACAGCAGCGACGCAGAAGCGATTTTCTCTTTTACAGCAGGAATGAAGATATAATTCTGCGCACCAGGCGTTTTAAGAATGTGTACGTATAATTGTTTGTCCCTTCCGGTTATTACGCCCCATTCCTGCCTGGGTATTGCATAGCCGCGCGTGCCATAATAGCTTTCGCCGTTCTTCGCCATCCATTTGCCGATCGCTGCGAGCGTATCCACAAATTCCGGTTGTATGGGGCCATTGGCCATCGGCCCTACGTTCAATAAATAGTTGGCGTTAAGCCCTGCGGCAGTAACGATGTTCTGAATCAAAAAAGTAACCGTTTTGTAGTTGTCGTCGCTGAGGCTATAACCCCAGTGATCGTTCATTGTTTCACAGGTTTCGAGTGGCAATGCGGAGATATCCTGGCCCCCGAAGCCGGTAGAGTTACCACCGGGAAGATCTTTTTCAAACATCTGGAAATCTTCTCCTGAAATAGGCGCGAGGTGATGATTGTTACCGATCAGGCATTGCGGCTGCAGTTTGTGTATCAGCGCGTATATTTCGTCATAGTGCCAGTCTACATTCGACCTGGAAGATTTATCCGTGTCATTGGCCAGCTGATCCCAGTGACCGTCGAACCAGATGCCGGATATTTCTCCATAGTTGGTTAGCAATTCAGTAAGCTGCGCCTTCATGAAATTGATATAATGTTCCCAGTCGGGCTTAGCCGTCCGTCCTGTGTTTTTTCCCGTACGTCCCGTGGTGTATTGGTAATCATCACGCGACCAGTCGAGCAGCGAATAGTAACAGAATAGTTTTATGCCCTGCTTTTTACATTCTTCGGATAATTGTTTTACAATATCTTTTTTGTAGCGGGTGTTGGTGATCTTCCAATCGGATTGTTTGGTGTCCCAGTTGCTGAAGCCATCATGATGGCGCGTGATAAACGTAATATATTTCATGCCTGCGCTTTTGGCCGCTCCGACCCATTGTGCCGCATTAAAATCTTCCGGGTCAAATACATTAATCAGTCTTTTATAATCCTTCACGGTGATTTTATGATTGTTCATCACCCACTCACCATCGCCAGGCACGCTGAATACGCCCCAGTGAATAAACATACCGAACTTCATGTCCTGGAAAAGTTTCCTGGCCTCGAGATTGGTAGCAGTTGGTGTATATTCCTGGGCAAATAATAAAAATGGCGCGAAAAATAACGCGGAGCATGTAAGAAGTCGTTTCATGAAATTTATTTTCTATTTTGAATTTACGGGTAATCCCGCCTTTGTATCATTATTCGTTACAAAAAAAGCCGTGTCCTGGCCCTTAACGAATTTCATTCCTTTTTTAAAGGATGTTTTCCCATATCCAGCCAATGAAAATTCATTCAGCACGATGTCGCCATTCAGGCAATTTATGTTCACCGATTTCCCTTTTGCATTATCAGCAATCGTAACAGTGCCGTAATTATATCCATTCGACCAGAAATATTTTCCATTTCTATCGTTAAAGCTCATCGATTTTTTCAGGGCCGAATACTGGAAGCCGGTATAGGCCAGTATGCCGGTCCATGAAGCCATCGCCCTGCCATAGCGATGCCCGTATTCTCCCTCATTGAACGGATTTCTTTTATTGCCATCAAACCTGTCGCGAATGGCTTTATATATTTTCTCTCCCTCTTCCACCTGTCCTTCGTAGATCATTTGTGTGGCTGCGCTGTACTCAAACCCTGTCATGATCTCGGTGTAATAAGGAAAAGGAAAATCAAGCAGATCGCCATGCGGATAGCTGGCCATAATTAATCCGGTTTCGTGGCCCACACCGAAGCTTCTGAACGTATTGAAATGATCATTGAAATTAGTGACGAGATTATATTTCATAATGCTCTTCAGCGTGGCACTTTCATGGTCTCTATCGAGAACATATCCCAGGCCGGCCGTCATCGCAATATTTTGTCCGATGAGCTGATCAACGAGGCAGCCCTTGCCTAATTGAGCCACCTTACTTTCGCCTTCCGGAATATGCTGTTCATAATATTCACCATTGAACAAATTTTCATCGACCCATTTTCTTCCCTGCACATACAGCTCATGCACTTCTTTTTCAAATGCCTTATCATTCATGTGCTTCGCCATTTCTTCACCGGCGCGTAATGCCGCAAGATACCAGGCCGACATCTGTGGATTGGGGCCAACATAATTTATATCCATCGTATTGTGCTGGCTGCCTTCCATCACACCGTCTTTGTTGGTATCCCATTTTCCATCGCCCCACGCAAAGCTGAGCGCTTTTTTAATATTGGGCCACATGGGCTTAAATACATTGTCGTTGCCGGATAGCTGCCATTCGCGGTATGCTCTTACGATACAGCCCATTTGCCCATCGGCAGCACGGTGAACCCATTCATTTGCCTGGTGCAATGGCAGCGGAATTCTGAATTCCATTCCCCCATTATCCTTTGTCGCCTGCATAAACTCCACTTCTCTGAACTTTGAAGCGAGATTTCCAAATAAAAACGGCGTAGCGGTTTCATAGTTCCATACATGCGTGCAGGATCCGAATCCCCACCCGGAAGATTTTTCGCCACCGATGACAGTACCTTTAATGCTGCCGGTTCCTTCCCACGCGAAGGGCCTGCCATCTTTCGTGCGAAATACAGTCTGACAACGCAGATTGGCCACATTAAATAATGCTGCTTCCTTAATAACAGCAGGAATATCGCTTTCGGTAAACGCTTTTACAAAACCGACTGTTTCCCTTTCCAGTTCCGGCAGTTGCTGCGCGGTTTTATCGGCCACATCCCAGGCGTCGGCATATTGAGTAGTGTAATAATTTCCAACAATATTATCGGTGCCTCTTTTTGTAAACATCTGATCGAAACCATTATCCCAGGCGCGCCTGTTGGGGAAATGCCAGGTGATCATAAAAGTTATGGTAGCCGATTCTCCCGGTGCAAGTGTATTTTTCACCGCAAGGGTGGCAGGCGGGGTTTTAATTTTTCCATGGCTGTCGCCCGAATAGATTCCGGTGTTCTCAGGCGTTTTATCATTTTCAGGAAAATCGGTCAGTTCACCATCTGCAATTAAATCATCCCAAAATTCACGGAAGGTCCAGTTCCATCCCAGTTTTTTCCACGAAGTGCGGTAGGTGACGCCTTTATTGGCCGTGGTAGTTAAAGCGATTGTACCCCAATTGATCTGGGTGGTATCTTTTCGCTCACTGTGCATATAAATGCCCTGCACCTCCCTGTCTTTCCTAAAAGTATTGACATTCCCCTCTGCATTCCCCGTCCATCCATCTATACCGATATAATTCGGAATCATACCGCACACAGAAGTCTGAACTGTTACTGTTGAAGTATTTTTTATCACATACCGTAAAATAGCCACCGGCATCCCACTCTTGTTTTCATCACCGGGAACCAGGGGATTAAATGCTTCGAGACGAATATCAAGCGGCACTTCCTTATCTCCAAAGTTTACCTGCGCGAGGGGGTAGGCCGCACTGAAGATTGTTTTTTCAAATCTCGGGAATCCGCTATTCACCGCATCAGCGCCCCAGTCGCCGTAATAATTTCTTATGGCAATCGGGCCTTCGAGCACCCGGATATTTCCCTGCTGCTGATCCTCTTTTTTATAGTATATCGCGAAAAAAGGACCGTTAGCGATAGTAGGGTCTACCAGTTTGAATGCCGGCAGAAAGCCAATGGCACCGCGGTTCATGATCTCCCAGTCGCGAAGATCGCCACGGCCCCCAACAGATATCCCGCCGGTGCCAATGCCTCCCAGCGGCATCGCCACTTCATCGAGATATTTCCCTTCGTAGGTTTTTAATACGGGCCAGGTAGTATTCAATTGCTGGGAAAAAGAAAGATTGCTGAATAATAGTCCGGCAATAAAAACAGGTTTTATCTTCATATAGCAGCTTTAAATGTGATAACCACCTGCATGGCAGGTTTGTACCGGGCATCTTGCAATATCAATTCAATCTATGAGATTTAGCAAGAACGGAAATGAGATATTTCAGCAATTTAATAACTTATCCTGGCCAGGGTAGGCCTATATTGGCACCCCCGATGCTCATAGAGGATAATTTACTAATTTCAACTTACTAATTGCTGGTATATGAAACCTCAACTTCTAAAGGTCGATACGGGGCCGGCGTCTTCCTTCAGCGTGCGGAGGGACCTGTTGCCGTATATCAATAACAAATGGCATTATCACACCGAACTCGAGTTGATTCATTTCAAAGAAGGCTACGGAACACAGTTTATAGGCGATAGTATCAAATCCTTTCGCTCGGGCGACGTGCTGCTGGTAGGCCCTGATATTCCTCACTACTGGAGCTTCCATGAAAATTATTTTGAAGACGTAAATGCTCCGCCCCCGGATATCCGCGTAGCGCATTTCTGCGAGCATTTCTGGGGCCGGCAATTTCTTGAGCTGCCGGAAAACAAGGCGATAAAAGCAGTATTGGAAAAATCAAAACGCGGCCTGCAGATCAATGGCAAAACGAAAAACAGGATCGGGGCCCTGCTCGAAGAGATGCTCTCGGCAGAAGGGACCAAAAAAATTTTATTGCTGATAGAGGCCCTGAACACCATCGCATGCAGCGACGAAACAACGCCGCTTTCTTCAATAGGCTTTCAACAGAATCTCAACAGCACACAGAACGACAGGATCAATGCTATCTACCAGTATTCACTTGCAAATTATAAGCGCAAGATCCATATAGAAGAAATCTCGGAGATCGCGAATATGAGCCCAAACTCCTTCTGCCGCTATTTTAAATCGAAAACGCGCAAAACCTATTCGGTTTTTTTAATTGAGATCAGGGTGGGCATTGCCTGTAAATTATTACTCGAAAACCGGCTCAGCATAAAACAGATTTGTTATGAAAGCGGCTTTCATAATTTTGCGAGCTTTCATAAATATTTTAAACTGATCACTCAAAAAACACCGCTGAATTACCAGCGGATGTATATCAGCAATAATAATTGATTGATGATTTATTGATTGGCCAACGAGCGGTCGAGATGCACATAGCCGCCATCCACATGAATAATCTGGCCCGTCGTATGGCTCGAGCGCGGTGATAATAAAAATACCGACATAGCCGCGATTTCCTCAATAGTGGTCATCCTTTTTCCCAACGGTATCCGCGACGTAATTTCTTTCAACGCAGCTTCAGGATCAGGAAGTGTTTTTATCCATTCCGAATATTGTGGCGTCCAGCATTCGGCAACGCATAATGCATTCACACGGATATTATATTTCAATAGCTCCACGGCCCATTCGCGCGTAAGCGCATGTCTTCCGCCATTGGCCGCAGCATACCCCGAAGTGTGCCCCTGGCCCGTTTCAGCCGTTTTTGAAGAAATATTTAAAATAACACCCTGCGATTTTTTTAATTCAGGCAAAGCATGATGAACAATGAGATAATAGTGCACAAGCGTGCGGTGAAGGCTAAGCATGAATTTCTCATACCCGCCATCTTCTATCCCTACGCCATCGTTTAAACCCGCGTTATTCACCACTCCATCGATACGGCCGACCCGTTCAATAATCTCCTTCACGGCCCTGTGACATTCCGCAGGAGAAACCAATTCGGCTGTCAGTTGCATCGCCCGCTGTCCTTTCTCTTCTATTGCTTTTACAATAGCTTTATTATCTTTTTCGCTCCTGCCGAATATCACCGGTATGGCGCCTTCTTCCGCAAGCGCATTTACAATACCAAGTCCAATGCCTTTAGCGCCACCGGTAACGATGATCACTTTATCTTTTAATTGCAGATCCATCGAAAAGAAAAATATTAAAGATTCAAATTGAGGGTGCCGCCATCGATAGGGTAATCGCAACCCGTAATAAAAGAAGCCTCATCGGAACAGAGATAAACAATCAGCCCCGCAATCTCTATTGGTTTAGCCATTCTTCCGATAGGCTGCGATTTAGAAAGCTTTTCAAACATTTCTGCTTCTCTGCCGGGATAATTTTTTTTGAGGAATCCATCCACGAAAGGCGTGTGAACCCGGGCCGGAGAAACACTATTACAGCGGATGCCGTAAGAGAGATAATCTTTTGCCACGGACAGCGTCATCGCCTGCACGGCGCCCTTGCTCATCGAATAGGCAAACCGGTCGGCCAGCCCGATATGATTGGCAATGGAAGCCAGGTTCAATATCACTCCGCCTTTTTGCTCCTTCATGATAGTCACAACCGCTTTCAGGCAGTTGTAAACGCCCTTTATGTTTACGTTATATACTTTGTCGAAATCTTCTTCCGAAGTATCTTCTGCCTTTCCGATATGCGAAATGCCGGCGCTGTTTACCAGCACGTCTATTCTCCCGATCTTTTCAAAAACGGCTTTTACCTGTTGCTGGCTGGTAACATTACAAACAAAAGCATTAGCCCGCCCGCCCTCGGCCTTAATTTCTGCGACGGCTGCATCTGCTGCTTCCTGGTTCAGATCGATAATATTCACTGTGGCGCCCTGTTGCGCAAATAACCTGGCCGTGTCTTTTCCGATACCGCTGCCGGCGCCGGTAACTACTACTGATTTACCTGTAAAATTTAGCATGTATAGTTCAACTATTTTTTTATAAGCTTACTCCTCTTTTCCAGGGGATAAAATCGTCCTGCCCCAACTGAACCGATTTCGGGATCACTTCACCGCCGGCTGCTTTGATGCAGTACTCCAGGATAACCTCTCCCATTTCAGGAATGGTTTTATTGCCCGTAACCACATCACCGCAATCAATATCGATGATATCGCCCATTCGCCTGGCGAGGCTGCTGTTGGAAGATAATTTTATAGTAGGGCTCACTGCGTTTCCTGTGGGTGTGCCGAGGCCCGTAGTGAAAAGTATCAGCGTGGCGCCCGCTGAAGCGAGCCCTGTCGTAGCCTCTACATCGTTGCCCGGTGTGCATACCAGGTGAAGGCCCGGTTTAACAATGGGCTCCGTATAGTCGAGCACATCGGCAACCGGTGAAGTGCCGCCTTTTTTCGCCGCACCTGCCGATTTAATCGCATCGGTGATAAGGCCATCTTTAATATTTCCGGGAGAAGGATTCATAAAAAATCCACTCCCCACAGCGCGCGCCTGCGCATCATACGATTTCATCAGGTGAGTGAATTTCTCTGCGGCATCATAGGTTACGCAGCGGTCCACCAGTTCCTGCTCCACGCCAAATAATTCGGGGAACTCTGCCAGCAACACCTGGCCGCCCAAAGCAACTACCAGGTCGGAGCAATATCCTACCGATGAATTGGCCGAAATACCCGAGAAACCATCACTGCCGCCACATTTAACGCCGATGGCGAGTTTACTCAATGGCTGGGGCGTGCGCGTGATCTTATTGGCTTCCACCAGTCCGTTGAAAGTGGTCCGGATCGCTTCAGCAATCATGAAATCTTCGCTGCCCAATTGCTGTTGCTCGAAAAAATATAATGGCTTATCGAAAGACGGATTCCGTTCTTTAAGCTGCTGAAGAAACTGATCGCGCTGCAGGTGCTGGCAGCCAAGGCTCAGAACGGTTACGCCCGCCACGTTTGGATGATCCGCATAGGATGCAAGCAATTTGCCCAGTATTTCACTGTCCTGCCTTGTGCCTCCGCAGCCGCCCTGGTGGGTCAGAAACCGGAGGCCATCGATATTCGGGAACAGCCTGTCGTTGACAAACAATTCCTCTTCACCCAGCAATGCCTCGGCGGTGAGTGAACCGGTATCCTTATGATTTTTTATCGCGCCTATCAGCCGCGACACCACCTTCCGGTATTTATGCGAAGGCGAATAGCCGAGCTGGTTAAGCAAGGCATCTTTGATGTAGTCGATGTTGCGGTTCTCGCAGAAAACGGTGGGAATAAACAGCCAGTAATTAGCCGTGCCTACCCTGCCGTCGCTGCGCAGGTAACCATTAAAAGTTTTATGTGCCCACCTGCTGACGTCGGGAGCCGACCAGGAAGGCATTTTTTGTTTCTTATAATTCTCGTTGGAAGCATGCCTAACATTACCGGTCGACAGGCTCTCGCCCTTTTGTATAGGTTGTGTCGCTTTCCCAACCAGCACTCCATACATTATTATTTCGTCGCCAACATTAAAATCGCGGAGCGCTACCTGGTGTTTCGAACGGACCTTTCCATGAATGGTCATGGATTCACCCTCTTCTTCAACGATTTCGTTGTCGGAGAGATCGGTCAGGGCCACCAGCACATTGTCTTTCGGGTGTATATGAATTACCTTTTTCAAGATTGCTAATTTAAGCGCATTTTCCGCTATGACCAATATTTCCCTTATCCGATCATTAAGCTATTCATACAATCGCCCGGGGCCTGATAGCATTACCCTCTTCCGGCATGGGCAACGCTTCAAAAAGGTTGATCCGGCGTGCGTTTCAGGTGATCCCCCGAAAAGGTGTTTTTCAAAATCCTTGATTTGTCGGGCCCAGATGTAACTTTGAACATTAATTTCATCGCCTTGTCGTTCTCCCGCCTGCACATATCATTATTTATCGTGTTTGCCTGCAAGAGTCTCTGCGCGCAGAACGTTCCCGATAGCCTGGTATACAAGCTCAACAATACATCAGGCGATTCTGCCCGGGCGGCACTTCTGCTGAAAATAGGCGAAGCAATAGAAATTTCAGATACCCGCAAGAGTTTCGACTACTACCAGCAGGCGCTCACCCTTGCCAGGAAAACGGATAACGAGGCGCTTATTCTCACCGCTTTGAATTATGTGGGCGTCTGTTATATCGAACTAAATAAAATGGACAGTGCGCTGGTTATTCTCGGGTCGGCGCTGCCCTTCGCAAAAAAAACATCCGACAGTCTGCGCGAGGCCAAGATCATCGCCAACATGGGCAACGCCTGGTTACATAAACACGACCGCGTTAGTGCAATCGATGCCTATATCCGGTCTGCAAAATTGCTGGAGGGTATCCATGACGAAACAGTACTGCCCACGCTATATGCCAACATCACTTCTCTTTTCAACGATCAGCGGGAGTTTAAAAAATCAATTGAGTTTGGAAACAAATCCATCGCGCTTGCAAGAAAATCGGGGAATAATTATGCGTTGGTAAATGGCCTGCTCAACCTCGCAGTCGCCTATGACTGCCTGGAGCAGCCGGAAAAACAGATCGCCTTATTGAAAGAAGCACTCCCCATCGCTGTGAAAAATGATAATATCGACCAGATAGTAACCACCTATCATAATATGGGCAGTTATTATTTCGCGAAAAAGGATTACAACGCCTCCCTGCAGAATTATCTCGAATCGTATAAGTACGCGCAGCAGATGGATAACAAATATCATATCAGCACAACCAACTCGATGCTGGCACTGGTATATTTAAGATTAAATCAACCTGATAAGGCCCTTGCCTGCAGCAAACAGGCGGAAGCGCTTGCCAATGAAGTAGGAGCAAGAGCCAATCTGCGCGAAATATATAAAACGAGGGCCGAAATAGAACAGCAGACCGGGCATCTCCGGATCGCAAACGAATACCTGGAGAAAACAATCAATATCGGCGACTCGCTATACCAGGCAGAGACCAGTGAAAAAGTAGCCGAAGTAGAAGCGCGGTACCAAACCGAAAAAAAACAGCAGGCCATCACGCAACTGGAAAAAGACAAACAGATACAATTGCTGACCATCAAAGAAAAATCGGCGCTAAATTATCTGCTGGCGACGATGGCACTCGTTATTTTAATGACCAGTTTTTTTGTCTATCGGAATATTCGCAGTAAACACCTGCTGGCCAGGAAAGAAGCAGAATTGCAACAACAGCGCATCAGCGAACTGGAAAAAGACAGGCAGCTGGTGGCAGTGGATTCGATGCTTAAGGGACAGGAAGAAGAACGGAGCAGGCTCGCAAAAGACCTGCACGACGGTCTCGGCGGATTATTATCAGGAGTAAAATTTTCATTGAGCAATATGAAAAATGACTTTATCATTACCGGCGATAACCTTGCCGTGTTCGAACGTTCACTCGACATGATCGATGCGTCGATCAGGGAGCTGAGGAGAGTGGCGCATAACATGATGCCGGAAATGCTAAACAGGTTCGGCCTTGACGAAGCATTGAAGGAATATTGTAATACGATCAATTCAACGAAAATGCTTCAGGTGAAATACCAGTCGCTGGGAATGGCCGACAGGCTGGACCAATCTGTCGAAATCATTGTATATCGCATCGTACAGGAGCTCATTAATAATATTATGAAGCATGCAGCTGCAACGGAAACATTTGTGCAGCTGATACGACAGGATAACCGGTTGAATATAGTGGTGGAAGATAATGGCGAAGGCTTCGACCCCGCTATTTTGAAAAAAAGCGCCGGTGCAGGATGGATCAATATCCATTCGCGCGTGGAATATCTGAAGGGACAGCTGGATGTGCACTCCGAACCTGGAAAGGGAACAATGGTTAATATTGAATTAAACGTATAATTTATGATCCGCGTTTTTATTGTAGATGATCACCCGGTGGTAATTGAAGGCATCCATTCATTGCTGAAAAATGAAAAAGACATCGAATGGGTGGGACAGGCCATGAATGCCACATCCTGCCTCGGTTTTTTTGTAAATAACACGGCCGATGTGCTGCTGATGGACATCAGCATGCCGGGTATGGACGGGGTGGAACTGTGTGGAATCATGAAAGAAAAATATCCCGGCGTTTTTATCCTGGGCCTGAGCACATTCAACCAGGGGATTTATATCAGGAAAATGATGGAAAACGGCGCGTCCGGATATATTCTTAAAAATTCCTCCAAGGAAGAACTATTGAAGGCCATCCATGCCGTAAACGATGGTGATATTTATTTCAGCGGTGAAGTGGGACAGGCACTCGAGGAATATAAAAAATATTCACGCAATGAATTGCCGGAACTCACTTCACGCGAAAAGGAAATACTGGAGCTGATCGCAGAAGGTTATACCAATCCACAGATTGCGGAGAAGATCTTTCTGAGCCCTTTTACCGTCGATTCGCACCGGAAAAATCTGCTGGCAAAGCTGAATGTAAAGAATACCGCCATGCTAATCCGGCTTGCGGTGGAGAATAAGTTATTATTGTCGAAATAAAATAAAGTCGCTTCAGCGCTACTCCTTTTCCAGTGCGTTTACTTTGTCGAGCCTTCTCTGGTATTTTTCTTCCGTTTTAAATTTTGCGGCGATAAAAGCTTCTGCGATTTCCTTCGCAAGATAGCTGCCGGTAATGCGGCCACCAAGACAAAGCATGTTCATATTGTCGTCCTCTACTCCCTGGTGGGCAGAGAAATGATCGGTGATCAGGCAGGCGCGTACGCCATCTATCTTATTCGCCGCAATACAGGCCCCCACGCCGCTTCCGCAGACAGCAATCCCCCTGTCCACCTCCTTTTTCTGCAGCGACCGTGCCAGCGGGATAATCAGGTCCGGGTAATCGTCGAAAGGCTCTAATTGGTAGGCGCCAAAATCCTTCACTTCAAAACCGCGCTCCAGGAGAAAGGATTTAAGCACCTCTTTCAATTCAAAACCACCATGATCTGCCGCTATTCCGATTTTCATAGCACTTATTTTTTCTCAATTTACGCCGTTTGAGAATTCAGCAGGTTTATCCTGCAAAACAAAAAAGCCACCCGCTCTCGCGAATGGCTTAACCTTAAACCTGCATAGAAAAAACTTATGCTTTAGCTTTAGCGTGCTTAGTTCCTTTGTGCATATGATGATGAGCAGACGTGTCTGATGTTTTAGACCCGTCTTTTTTTGCTTCCACTTTTTCTGCCTTGGCTTTCTTAGGAGAAGTCTGAGCAAATCCGATTCCTGCGAAGGAGATCATCATGATTGCGGCGATTGCGATTTTTTTCATTTCGTGATATTTTTTGTAATTGAGATTTGTACCTCGAAGATGGCAGAAATTTCTCTTCTAAATAAGTTATTCAGACCGTTTAACCCTGCTTTAACCAGGGTTAAAAAATAGTTACGGCGCCTTCCGCCGTTTAATTAATGTTAAACGAACCCTATTTTTACTGACCTTTGTTAAAAGCACTACGATCAAATTACCAGATGCGCTCTTCCACGACAAGGATATTGATATTATCCCTGGCAATCATTATCGCTGCCATCGTGGGGCTCCAGCTCCACTGGCTGCAAAAAACCTATGCCTATGAAACCCATGAATTCAACACTTCCGTTATCAAAAGTATCCGGGGCCTCTACGAAGACCTCTACCTCGTAGAAGACGCCGGCAGCAAGTTCAATAAATTAATCACACGCCCCGATGCGGAAACATTTATTTTCCGTACCGATTCAATGCCTAACCGGGATTCACTGGTCTATTATCTCACGGCCGAATTCGACGACTTCAATGTCTATACCGATTGCAAAGTGGGACTTTACGATAGCGGCCTTCGCAAATATACCTATGAAAAATACATCCGGTGGGCGGGTTCCGTTTATTCAGAAAATGTTGCACCCCTGCCCGTTCCCGATTCAGCCCATTCCTTTATCTGTTTCTATTTTCCCTACCGCGACCGGTTTATACTGAAACAGATGAACGTATGGATATTCACCAGCGCATTACTGCTCGTATTATTAATCGCTCTCGCATTTTCGATTTACTATTTTTTCCGGCAAAAGTTTTTCAACGAGATCCAGAAAGATTTCATTAATAATATTACGCATGAATTCAGCACGCCGCTGACCGTGATAGAATTGAGTACCGAAGCACTCGACAGGCCTTCAGTATTGACCCAACAGGATAAAGTGAAGCGATACGTAAAATCGATCAGCTACCAGGCAGACTATCTTAAAAAGCATATCCAGAATTTAATGAAAACAGTGGTGGCGGAAAACCCTTCCTTCACCATACAAAAAACAACGGTTGCACCGAATACGCTTATCCTGCAGGCAGTGTCGCAGCTCGAACCTATCATCGAAGAAAAAAAAGGCAGCTTCACGCTCGAGCTGGATGAAACCAATCAAACCATACAGGCTGATCCGGACAACCTGTTCCTGGCCATTTTCAATATTCTCACCAATGCCGTCAAATATTCAGTTAATCCCCGCATCCTTATAGAGAGCTACTACAACAGCAGTCATTACTATATAGTTGTAAAAGACAACGGCATGGGAATAGACCAGTCGGATATTAAAAAAATATTCAGGAAATTCTACCGGGCGCAGAAAGGGAACCTGCATAATGTAAAGGGGCTGGGGCTGGGCCTATATTTCAGCAAAAAGGTAATCGACCTGCATAAAGGAACTATACACGTGAAAAGCATCATGGGAGTAGGCACCGAATTTAAAATTGAATTACCCGTTAACAATACAAATAATGGAAACCAGAGCAAGAATTCTGTTGGCTGAAGATGATAACCATCTCAGTGAGCTAATGAAAGAAGCGTTGGAGGAGGTGGGATACACGGTAGTCGTCAGTGCCGACGGCCAGGCAGCGATCAATACGTTTGATAAAAACAAGTTCGACATCGTGCTGCTCGATATCATGATGCCCATCAAAGACGGGTTTATGGTAGCGAAAAAGATTCGCCAGCAGAGCGACGTGATGCCAATCCTGTTCATCAGCACAAAAAGCCTCGAAGAAGACAGGTTGAGAGGATATCAGACAGGCGCCGATGATTACATTACCAAACCCTTCAGCATGAAAGAACTGCTGATGAAAATCGAAGTGTTCCTGAGACGCACAAAGAAAATGTTCTCAGAAACCAAATACGAAGTCCGCGTCGGCAGTATGCTTTTCTCCTACAATGATCTGCAGCTCACTACCGGTGGTGAAACATCTCATATCCAGCAAAAAGAAGCGGACCTGCTGAAATTTTTTTGTGAACATCCCAACCGGCCACTAAAGAGAGAAGAAGTGCTGCTGGCAGTATGGGGCAAGGATGATTTTTTCCTGGGAAGGAGCATGGATGTGTATGTAACAAAACTGCGCAAGTACCTGAAAGGCGACCCGGGCGTGGTATTGGAAACCATTCATGGGGTTGGATACCGGTTCATTAATATGGCAAATAACGAAAACGCGGATAAATAACCCGCGTGTCACCCGGCCCCAATCAGGACATGCCAATCAAACTGATAAACCCTAAATCGGCAAAGAAAATTCTATGACTAACAAATTCGCGATACAACGAATACTCTTCCTTATCACCGCAACCCTTTTTGTATTCCAGGCTTATTCACAGGACAGTTTAAAGGTGTCGCTGAATGAGGCCGACAAACTATTTATGCAAAGAAACCTGTTGTACGCCGCGGGCCAGCTAAATGTGAGTTCGCAGAAAGCGCTGGAGATACAGGCGCGGTTATATCCCAATCCGCAATTCGATATCGGCGTCAATGCATACGATGCAGATAATAAAAAATTATTCTATGCAGGTAAAAGCGGCGAAAAGACTTTCGATTTCCAGCAATTGATCTTATTGGGCGGCAAAAGAAAAAACCAGATCCGGCTGGCGCAGGCAAATTCAAGACAATCGGAACTCGAGCTGGAGAATTTATTGCGCAATCTCAAATTCGAGTTACACAAAAGCCTGTTCTCCCTTCATTTTGACCTCAGGACACTGGATAAATTCAATATGCAGCTCAACCAGCTCGATACCATTATCAGCTCGTATGAAGTGCAGGCAAAAAAAGGAAATATTCCTTTTAAAGAAGTGGTGCGGCTGAAATCAGTTTATATCAAATTGAACAACGACAAAACCGATCTGCTTCAACAAATTCAATCCGAACAAAAGGACCTGCAAACTATCCTGCATACTGCACAGTTCATATCGCCGGTAGTAGAAACAGTGCCCAACGAAAAATATGAGCAGTTGCCCACACTGGATTCCCTGCAGACACTTGCGATGCGATCGAGAGAAGACCTGCGGCTGAGCACCCTGAACGAAGACATTGCCGCGCTGAACCTAAAATATCAGAAAAGCGTGGCCGTTCCCGACCTCACCATCGGAACTTCATACGACCAGATGGGGGCCGCATTCAGAAACCAGTTTCTGCTTACACTCGGCGTGCCATTGCCTCTCTGGAACCGCAACCAGGGTAATATCAAATTTGCAGAAACACAAAAGAAATTATCGGGCGTAAATACCGAAATACAACAAAATGTCGTGCAGACGGAAGTGACGGAAGCCTGGGCAAATATGAACCGCAGCATCCAGGAATACCAGAAAATAGGCCAGGTATATAATATCGAGTTTGCTGAAGTATATGCCGGCATGCAGGCCAATTTCCTGAAAAGGAATATCAGCATCGTCGAGTTTGTCGATTTCTTTGAATCCTACAACGAAACCGTCGCAGAAGTGTACCGCATACGGAAGCAGCTGATGCTTTCCGCAGAAAATATTAATTACACCGTAGCATATCCCGTCTATTAAAAAGCATAGAAAATGAGAAACATCCTACTTATCGCTTCGATAATAGTTGCAGCCCTCAGCTGCAAAAACAAGCAGCCCCAAGAAAGTCCCGAAACCAGTTTTACCCTTACAGACACCATGATGGCGACAACAAAATTCGCCAAAGCAGAAATGGAAACCGTGAAAAACGAGTTGCGCCTGTATGGTAAGGTCACCGCTGACAACAATAAACTTTCCGAAGTATTTCCCATCGTAGGCGGAAATGTGCAGAAAGTAAACGTAGAACTGGGCGATTATGTAAAACAGGGACAGGTACTCGCTACTATCCGAAGCAGCGAAGTGGCAGGATATGAAAAAGAAAGAATGGATGCCAACAATGATGTGGCGATTGCAGAAAAAAATCTGCAGGTGGCGAGAGACATGTTTGCAGGTAAATTAAACTCAGAGAAAGATGTGATGGCTGCCGAATCGGAACTGAAAAAGGCACAGGCTGCGCAGCGGCGCATCAACGAAGTGTTTGGAATATACAACCTGAAACCCGGCTCTTTATACAATGTTACCGCACCCATCAGCGGGTTTATCATCGAAAAAAACGTAACGCAAAACGTTTTGCTCAATACGGATAATATAAAGAACCTGTTCACCATCGCACAGATCGACAATGTGTGGATACTCGCCAACGTGAACGAATCCGACATTGGCATGATCTCGCAGGGTATGGATGCTTCTATCAAAACGATCAGCTATCCCGACCGGGAATTCAGGGGGAAAGTAGACCGCATATTCAATATACTCGATCCCGATACCAAGGCCATGAAAGTGCGCATCACCATTTCCAATACCGATCTCGCATTGAAGCCCGAAATGAGCGCTACCGTTACACTTCGTTATAATGAAAATAAAAAACTGATCGCCGTACCCTCCACTTCAATAGTTTTTGATAAAAGCAAGAATTGGGTGATGGTCTATCACGACAGGAGTCATATCGAAACAAGGAACGTGGAAGTATACCGCGTAACAGGCGACACCACTTATATCTCGTCAGGACTGAACGAAGGAGAAACAGTGATCACGCAAAACCAGATGCTGATCTATGATGCATTGAACGATTAATCCAATCATTCCTGTAAAACGAATTAATGTATGAACAAATTCCTTCGTAATATAATTGCCTTTTCACTGAAGAACAGGTTCTTCACCTTCTTCTGGGTGGGCATTATCGTGATAGCCGGCATTTTCAGCTATATCAAAATACCTATTGAAGCCTTTCCCGATGTCACCAACACGCAGATTATTATCGTTACCGAATGGAACGGAAGAAGCGCCGAAGAAGTGGAGCGCTTTGTAACCACTCCCATTGAAGTGGCGATGAACAGCGTTCAGCGAAAAACAAATGTTCGCTCGATCAGCATGTTCGGGCTTTCGGTAACGAAAATAATTTTTGAAGATGATGTAGAAGATTTCTTCGCGCGGCAGCAGGTGAATAACCAGTTGCGCAACGTGCAGCTACCGGAAGAGGTGGAACCGGATGTGCAGCCACCGTATGGGCCCACCGGTGAAATTTTCCGGTATACGCTTCAGAGCAAACAGCGCGACACACGCGAATTGCTCACCATACAAAACTGGGTAATCGACAGGCAACTGAGAAGGGTGCCCGGCATTGCGGATATCGTTGCATTCGGTGGGCAGGAAAAAATATACGAAATCAGCGTGGATCCCGTGAAGCTGCAGAAATTCAATCTCACGCCACTGCAGGTATATGAAAAAGTTTCACACAGCAACCTGAACGTTGGCGGAGACGTAATCGAGAAAAACGGACAGGCTTATGTTGTGCGTGGTCTCGGCCTGCTCAGCTCCATACCGGATATCGAAAACACTGTTATCGACAATGAAGCGGGCAATCCCGTGCTGGTGAAAAATGTTGCCGTAGTAAAGGAAAGCAGCGCGCCACGCGTGGGACAGGTGGGCCTCGACAATAATGATGACGCAGTAGAAGGAATCGTTGTGATGAGAAAGGGAGAAAATCCCAGCGATGTTCTCAAGAGATTAAAAGAAAAGATCAACGAGCTCAATACAAAAGTTCTTCCTTCCGATGTAAAGATGGTGACCTTCTACGACCGCGATAACCTGATGAGCTATTGCACGGAAACGGTGATGCATAACCTGGTGGAAGGAATCGTGCTGGTGACGGTGATCGTGTTCCTGTTCATGGCCGACTGGCGGACCACATTGATCGTATCTATAATTATCCCGCTCGCCCTATTGTTTGCTTTTTTGTGCCTAAAGCTCAAAGGCATGAGCGCAAACCTGCTCTCACTCGGCGCAGTAGATTTCGGTATCATTATCGATGGAGCGGTGGTGATGGTAGAGGGACTGTTTGTAGCGCTCGACCATCTTGCGCATAAAAATGGCATGGAGCGATTTAATAAACTCGCAAAGCTGGGATTGATCAAAAAAACCGGCGCTGAAATGGGCAAGGCGGTATTCTTTTCAAAAGCCATTATTATTACGGCGCTGTTACCCATATTCTCCTTCGAAAAAGTAGAAGGCAAAATGTTTTCACCCCTGGCGTGGACATTAGGCTTTGCCCTGTTAGGGGCATTGATCTTTACCTTAACACTTGTTCCCGTTCTGTGCTCGATCCTGTTGAGGAAAAATGTGCGTGAAAAAAATAACGCTTTTGTACGATTCATCAACAATGGCGTAGATAAATGTTTTAACTGGACATTCCATCATAAAAAGATCAGCCTTTCTGTGGCGCTGGCATTTCTGGCGGCGGTGCTTTTTTCAGTGAAGTTTCTGGGAACCGAATTATTACCCACCTTAAATGAAGGGGCGCTATGGGTAGAGGCCAAACTTCCCATGAGCAGTTCGTTAAATGCCACTACAAAAATGGTAAGCGTGCTCCGAAAAGAATTAATGACCTTCCCCGAGGTAAACGGCGTATTAAGCCAGACCGGCAGAAGTAATGATGGCACAGACCCCAGCGGTTTCTATTATGTGCAGATGCAAGTGAACCTGAAGCCCAAGAAGGAATGGAAACGCGACATCAGTACGGATGATCTTGTGGAGCAGATGGATAAAAAACTGAAAAAATACCAGGGCATCGGCTATAATTATTCTCAGCCGATCATCGACAATGTTGCAGAAGCCGTTGCAGGCATGAATGCAAACAACGCAGTAAAAATATATGGAGACGATCTCGACCAGCTCGATAAAATTGCCTCGCAGGTGCAGGCACAGATAGAACATGTGCCGGGCATTCGTGATGTGGGTATTCTCAGGAATATCGGGCAGCCGGAAATCAGCGTTGATCTCGACGAACAGAAAATGGCGGTATATGGGATCAATAAAGCCGATGCACAGGCTGTTATTGAAATGGCGATTGGAGGTAAAACGGCCACTGTAAAATATGAGGGCGAAAGAAAATTTGATGTGCGCATACGATACCAGGGTGATTATCGCAAAGATGAGCAGGACATCGCCAACCTGCTCGTGCCCACCATGAGGGACGAAAAAATTCCTTTGAAAGAAATCGCTACCATAAGAAAGGTGACAGGTCCTGCATTTATTTACCGTGATAATAATAAAAGATTTATTGGTGTTAAGTTCACGGTGCGTGAAAGGGACCTGGGAAGTACGATTGCAGAGGCGCAGGGAAATGTGGACCGCAATGTAAAATTACCCGATGGTTATACGCTCGGCTGGACGGGTGAGTTTGAAAACCAGGTGCGCGCCTCGCAGCGGTTGGGGCAGGTGGTGCCGATCAGTCTTATTACAATATTCATTTTATTATTTATCATGTTCGGCAATGTAAAAGATGCAGCGCTGGTACTGGTGAATGTTCCGTTTGCATTGATAGGCGGTATCCTGGCGATACATGTCACGGGTATCAACTTCGGAATATCGGCCGGTGTTGGTTTTATTGCTTTGTTTGGTATCTGTGTGCAGAACGGAGTGATATTAATTTCGGAGTTCAATAAAAAATTAAAACAGAAATTAACGCTGGAGCAATCCATTGTGGAAAGCGTGCGCGTGAGAACGAGGCCTGTGGTGATGACCGCTATGATGGCTGCGCTGGGATTGTTGCCTGCAGCCTTGTCGAAAGGCATCGGCTCCGAATCGCAGAAGCCCCTGGCAATCGTAATCATCGGTGGATTGATCACGGCAACGATTTTAACGCTGCTGATCTTCCCGATTATTTACTGGATTTTTTACAGGAAGACCTATAAGAATTTTGAGAAGTTGTAAAGAGTGGGTAATGATTTGGTCCTCAATATCAATCTTGTGCTTTGATCAGGTCCTGTAATATTCGTTTAGCAGGTCTCCCAATCTATATTGTATAGTGTCCCAAACCATTCCATGGTCTATTCCGAAATAATCATGAATAATAAAATTCCTAAAATCCTTTATAATTCTCCATTCAATTTGAGTATGAATTGTTTTATAATTAGCCGGTATCCTGGCCGCAGCCTCACCGATTATTTCAAAGTTTCTTTCAACTGCGTGGCGCGTCTTTAAATCGGCTTCATATTTATTCAAATCATACCCTTGGGTATATTCAAAATCGACTTGATACCCACAATCATATCTTCAAGAAGTAGAGAAATATCACGATCAGACATGAATCAGATTTCGTTCAACGTATGGAATATATGCTAATTTAAGCGCCTTTCTCGAAACAAGATCGACCTTCTGATTAAAAGAGTCCTCCAACTCATGTGCAAGCTTTATATAATCAAACGCGTCTATGCGACGACTAAAATCAACAAGAATGTCTATATCGCTGTTTTCGTTATAATCACCCCTTGCATAAGAACCAAATAATCCCAATTCGCAAATGGGATACCTGGATTGCAGATCCTCCTTTTTTGTTCTTAGCAATCGTACTATCTCATTTGTATTATACATAAGAGTAAAAGTACAAATAAATTATAAACTTCATAAGTCGTCAAGTCGAAGGTACTTTCGCTCCTTCCTCAACAAAAAGCCCTGCTCAACCGGAGCAGGGCTTTGTTTACTATCCCATAATATTCTTCTACGAGCTGCAGGTTACACAACCTTCTTCCATCGTGCACACCGGACCGGTAAAGTCTGTTGTGATGTCGTCGAGATTATTACTGTTTTCTGAAACTGCCGGCGCTACAGGAATAACCGGCTGCATCTCTTCACTGGCCTGCTTTTCAATAGTGAACTGAACTGCCTGTGTCGCTGCCTGCGTTCTCAGGTAATACATCCCTGTTTTCAATCCCTTCTTCCACCCATAAAAATGCATGGAGGTCAGCTTCGAAGCATTCGGCATATCCACAAATAAATTCAACGACTGCGACTGGCAGATATACGCACCCCGGTCGGCAGCCATATCAATTAATGTTCTTTGCTTGATCTCCCAAACAGTTTTATACAATTCCTTAATATCCTTAGGTATCGCATCGATATTCTGAATAGAGCCATTGGCAGCAATGATCCTGTTCTTCATATCATTATTCCATAATCCCAACTGCACCAGGTCTTTCAGCAAATGCTTATTCACAATAATAAATTCACCACTCAATACCCTTCTTGAATAAATATTGGAAGTATAGGGCTCGAAGCATTCGTTATTTCCCAATATCTGCGAGGTGGAAGCGGTGGGCATCGGCGCCACCAGCAATGAATTTCTTACCCCATGCTCCATCACTTCTTTACGAAGCGATTCCCAATCCCAGCGGTCCGTCGGCTTCACATTCCACATATCAAACTGGAAGATGCCTTTTGACAATGGAGAGCCGCTGAAGGTTTCATACGCTCCCTGTTCTTTCGCAATGTCCATACTCGCAGTCATCGAAGCGAAATAGATCGTTTCAAAAATATCCCTGTTCAATAATTTTGCGAGTTCGCTTTCAAAAGGCAGGCGCAATAAAATAAATACGTCCGCAAGCCCCTGTACCCCTAATCCTATTGGCCGGTGACGCATATTGGACCTGCGCGCCTCTTCCACAGGATAATAATTATTATCGATGATTTTATTAAGATTACGCGTTACCTGATAAGTAACTTCATATAACCTGTCATGATCAAATTTTCCGTCGATCACAAACCGCGGTAAAGCGAGCGAAGCAAGATTACATACCGCCACTTCATCCGGGGAAGTATATTCGATGATCTCTGTGCAAAGATTGCTGCTGCGAATTGTGCCCAGGTTCTGCTGGTTGCTTTTCCGATTGGCAGCATCTTTATACAGCAGGTACGGGGTACCTGTTTCTGTTTGTGCATCCAGTATTGCAAACCACAGATCCTGCGCTTTCACTACTTTCCGCGCTCTTCCCTCTGCCTCATACCGCTCATATAATTCTTCGAACTTTTCCCCCCAGCAATCCGGTAATCCTGGCGCCTCATTGGGACAGAATAAACTCCAGTCGCCATTTGCTTCAACACGTTTCATGAACAGGTCGGGGATCCACAATGCATAAAACAAATCCCTTGCTCTCAGTTCTTCCTTACCATGATTTTTTCTCAGGTCGAGGAACTCGAAAACATCTGCGTGCCAGGGTTCGAGATATACGGCAAATGCGCCCTTCCTTTTACCGCCGCCCTGATCCACATAGCGCGCAGTGTCGTTGTACACTCTCAGCATCGGGATAATCCCGTTGCTGGTGCCGTTTGTTCCGCCAATATAAGAGCCCGTTGCGCGGATATCATGAATAGCCAGCCCGATGCCGCCGGCGCTCTGGGATATTTTGGCAGTTTGTTTCAACGTATCATAAATGCCGTCAATGCTGTCCTCTTTCATCGTAAGCAAAAAGCAGCTGCTCATCTGCGGCTTGGGTGTGCCGGCGTTGAATAACGTGGGCGTGGCGTGGGTAAACCATCTTTCGCTCATCATATGATACGTCTTGATAGCGCTTTCCACATCTTCTTTATGAATGCCCAGCGCCACACGCATATACATGTGCTGCGGGCGTTCCGCAATCTTTCCATCGATCCGGAACAGGTAGGATTTCTCTATCGTTTTAAAGCCGAAATAATCGAAGGCAAAATCACGGTCATAAATAATAGTGCTGTCGAGTAATTCGGCATTCTCTTCAATTACGTTCATCACATCGTCTGCGATCAGCGGCGTTTTCTTTCCGCTGGCCTTATCCAGATAGTTATATAGCTTTCTCATGGTTTCAGAGAAAGACTTAACAGTATTTTTGTGCAGGTTGCTTACGGCGATGCGTGATGCCAGGAGGGCGTAGTCGGGATGCTTGGTTGCAAGTGAAGCAGAAGTTTCAGCTGCAAGGTTGTCAAGCTCGGTAGTCGGTACGCCATCATAAATTCCCTCGATTACTTTTTTCGCCACGTCAATCACGTTGACCAGCGGGCTAAGGCTGTAGGATAACTTCTCCAGTCTGGCCGTGACCTTATCGAATTTGATGGATTCCTTCTTCCCGTTCCTTTTTATTACATACATCATGGGGCAATGGTTTTATAGTAGGTGAATATAGTCGTCGTTTAAAAATCTTCTTCAAGGCTGAATGTCTGTCCTTCTTTTGCGCCTGTCATAACCCCTGACTTCTGATAGTCGCCCACTCTTTTTTCGAAGAAATTGGTTTTTCCCTGCAGGGAGATCATTTCCATGAAATCAAACGGATTGGTGGAGTTGAACATTTTGGGATAGCCGAGTTCAGCGAGCCATCTGTCGGCCACGAACTCAATATATTGTTGCATCAGCTTGGCATTCATACCAATAAGTGCCACGGGCAACGCGTCTGAAATGAATTCTTTCTCAATCTTTACAGCCTCGCTGATAATCTCGTATACCTGGTCCTTGCTGAGTTTGTTGCTCAACATGCTGTAGAGCAGGCAGGCAAATTCGCAGTGCAGGCCCTCGTCGCGGCTGATCAGCTCGTTGCTGAAGGTGAGCCCGGGCATCAACCCTCTCTTTTTCAGCCAGAAGATGGAGCAGAAGCTGCCGCTGAAGAAGATGCCTTCCACGGCTGCAAAGGCTACCAGGCGTTCCGCAAAAGTGCCGTTTTCGATCCAGCGCAGCGCCCATTCGGCCTTTTTCTTCACGGCCGGAACGGTTTCGATGGCATGGAAAAGATAGTTTTTCTCCTGGGGGTCTTTTACGTAAGTATCTATCAGCAGAGCATAGGTCTCGGAGTGAATATTTTCCATCATGATCTGGAACCCGTAAAAGCAGCGCGCTTCCGGGATCTGCACCTCGCTCATGAAGTTCACTGCCAGGTTCTCGTTCACAATGCCATCGCTGGCGGCAAAAAAAGCGAGCACATGGGAGATAAAATGGCGCTCGCCGTCGTTCAGGCTGGCCCAATGCAGCAGATCGCCGCCCAGATCAATCTCTTCGGCCGTCCAGAAACTGGCCTCATGTTTTTTATACATTTCCCAAACACGGGGATAGTTGATAGGAAGAATAACAAACCGGTCCTTGTTTTCTTTCAATAGCAATTCATCCTGGTGATTCATAGTCACGTTATTTAAAGTGTTAAAATGTAGGGGGTGGACACAACCGGTGACAAAAAACCGGGCTTTAGCCCGGTAACCGGATTGCGTTCTGTGTTTTACAATACTACACCCCATATTGCGTTTTTGGGCAAAAAATAAATCACATGTTGTTAATATCTTTTTATACCCTGAAATTGCACAAAATAACCGCCAGGGTGCTAAACTTTTTTAGGTTATCTGGGGGAATTTTTCTACAGCCTGGCGGGCTTCTTCATGACATTAAAATGACATAACAGCTATTTATTCAATAAATTAGAGGTCTGTTATTTGCAAACCAAACGGGATACATGGATGAAACAAAAACGACTGAAAAGCAAAAAAAATCCCGGCTCTCGCGCATAATCAGGATTGTGTACAAAACCATCCTGGGACTGATCCTGCTCGTCGCTCTCGTGGCCCTTTCCATCCTCACACCCCCCGTTCAGAATTTTATTAAAGGAAAAGCAACCGCGTGGCTAAGCGAAAAATTAAAAACAAAAGTAGCCATCGGGAAAATATATATCGGGTTCCCTAAAAAAGTGGTCATTGAAAATATATACCTGGAAGACCGCGGGAAAGATACCCTTTTATCAGGCGGAAAATTGCAGGTCGATATTGCCATGCTCAGGCTCCTGCGGAGCGAACTGGAAGTGAGCCGCATAGAAATAGCAGACCTGACCGCGAAAGTAAAGCGTCAGCTTCCCGACACGCTTTACAATTTTCAATTTATTATCGACGCATTTGCGTCAGGAGATACCGTTCAGCAGAAAGATTCTTCCCCGGGCATGAAAATATCCGTGAAGAATATTGATCTCGATAATATCCGTCTCCTATATAAAGATGATATTACCGGCAATGATGTAACGCTGGGACTTCGTCATTTCGACACCGAATTCGATGTTTTCGATATCGATAAAATGAAATTCGATATTCCCGAAACAAATCTGGAGGGAGTAAACGCATATGTGCATCAGCGTCAGCCCATTCACGCGCCTTCTGAAAACAAAGACAATGAACCCACAGACAGCGCCACTACTTATCCGGATATTAATTTCCGGAAATTAAACATAAGTGATATATACCTAGATTATGGTAACGAGGTATCGCAGTTATTCTCAAAAATAAACCTTGGGAGCTTCTCCATAGACGCCGACAAAATCGATCTGCAGAAACAAACCATCGTATTAAATACCTTTGCACTAAAGAATACAACAGCCTCCGTTCTCATAAATAAATCGCAAACCGCCGCTATCGTAAAGGAAAAAGCAGATACCGTAGCTTCGCTTATAAAAAATAAACCCAAAAAATCCCCACCCGGTAACGAAACAATAAACGCCGGTTCGCCGGCAGAACCGCTAGTCAATACTGCCGCGACAAAAGGATGGGCCGTATTAGTAAAAAACATTTCACTCGATAATAACAACTTCGCTTTCGATAACAATAATAACGCGCCCGCCGGAAAAGGTATTGACTATATGCATCTCGGCGTAAAAGAACTGATATTGCATGCCGATAATTTTTTATATACCCCCGATTCGATGCGCGCTTCCATCACCAAAGGGTCTATGTCGGAGAAGAGCGGGTTTCGGCTGACTGCCTTGCGTACCGATTTTCTGTATGCAGCCAACGGCGCATACCTGCATAATCTCTTGCTCGAAACACCAGGCACCACATTGCGCCGGTCTGCAACCGTGGGTTATACCTCACTCGAAGGGGTTCAGAAAGATATCGGCACGCTTAAATTGAATATCGATCTCACCCAAAGCAAAGTACAGGTAAAAGATATCCTCACTTTCGCGCCGTTCCTGGACAACCAACCCGCTTTATCCAACCCCCAAGCCACCTGGCTGCTCGATGGAAACATCACAGGCGCGGTGAATAACCTGAATATCCACAGGCTCGATGTGCGCGCTTTGAATAATACCAGCCTGAATATGCACGGCACCATCACCGGCCTCCCCGATCCAAAGAAATTAAAAGGCGATATAGTAATCAATTCTTTCAAAACAAGCGGTAAAGACATAAGACTGCTCGCACCGAAAGGCTCGCTGCCCACCAGCATTCGCCTGCCGGAAACTTATAATCTTCGTGGAAGCATTACCGGCAGCATATACAGCGCAAAGGCCAACCTGTCCCTGAATACGGACCTGGGCAGCGCCGCGTTAAACGGTACAGCTGCCAACATCACCGATAAACAACGCGCAACCTATAATGCCACCCTCACCGCAAAACAGCTTGACCTGGGAGCAATACTCAAAAACGATACAACATATGGACCGGTCACCGCCACTGTCACCGCATCGGGAACCGGTTATGATAAGCAGATAGTCAATGCTAAATTAAACGCAATAATAAATTCGGTTGTATATAACCGTTATAATTACAATAATATAAAGCTTGACGCGCAGCTCGCAAAAAAGCTCGCCGATTTCAACTTAAACGTGCAGGATCCGAATATCACGCTTGCCATCAGGGGCAAAGCCGATCTCACTACGGAATATCCGGCGATCTCTGTTAATGCGGCAATAGACAGTATCAAAACGCTGGCGCTGCACCTCACCTCCGACACTCTCGAATATCGTGGAAACATCACCGCCGATTTTCCTGTCACCGACATAAAAAATCCCGAGGGCAGGCTGCTGGTGACCCAATCCGCCCTTGCCATGGGTCAACGGCGTTATACACTGGATACGCTTTCACTGATAGCGGGAAAATCAGATACCGGCCGGTTTATCCGGCTGAACGCCGATGCAGTTAATGTGGCCCTTACCGGTAAATATAACCTGGCACAACTCGCAACGGCTGTCATGCAGACAATTCAACCTTATTATGCCATCATGCCCGGGCCCTCAAAGCCCGATACGCTCAGCGATTACGATTTTTATTTTACCGGCCAAATCGTCAACACGCCCTTATTAAAAGCTTTCGTACCCACGCTCACCCGCCTCGACCCGATTACGATGAACGCTCATTTCGTGCGTAACAACGGTTTCCAGGCTCATCTGGATGCGCCGATGATTATTATGGGCGATAATAGAATCAAACAGTTTCAATTAAACGCCGGCACCGGTAATAATGCCATAAGGATAAGAACAGAACTGGAACAGTTTCGTTCGGGGAGCTCGCTGATCGTTCACGATACCCGGCTATATGCACGCATAGCCGATAATAAAATTAATTTCGGTCTTAACCTCAAAGATGCGGATAACAAAAATAAATATCGACTCGGCGGGATATTCGCACAGCCCGACACAGGCGTGTATACGCTATCGCTCAACCGCGATTCGATTTTATTGAACTACGACAAATGGGCCATCGGGCCCGATAACCTGGTTAAGCTCGATAAAGGAGATATTCATATCTCCGATTTTATCCTGAGCAGCAAGGGTCAGGTGTTATCACTCAACAGCATGGCGCAGGAAAGAAATGCACCCCTCGAAGTGAAGTTTACCGGTTTCAGGATCGGTACGCTCACGGCTTTTGCCAAACAGGATTCCCTCCTGGCCGACGGAACGATCAACGGTAATATCATTGTAAAAAATATCGCGACACAACCGGTGTTCACCAGCAACCTGAATATCAGCGACCTGATGATAAAGAAAGATACGGTGGGCGACATTGCGCTGAAAGTGGACAACAGCACAGCCAATATCTTTAACGCAGATGTAGCGCTTACAGGAAAAGGCAACGAGGTTTTGATCAATGGTAATTATGTCGTGAAGCCCGATAACCAGAGCACGATCGATCTTAAAACGGATGTTCGTAAATTACAGATGAGCTCCGTTGAAGCATTATCATTCGGCAGCATTTCCAAAGCATCAGGTTATATCGATGGAAAATTAAATATAGCCGGAACGTTCGACAAACCTTCTGTAAACGGCAACCTGAATTTTAATAAAGCAGCCTTCTCACCTACCATGCTCGGAAGTTATTTTATGGTGGACCAGCAGAAGATTTATGTAAACGATAAAGGAATAAATTTCGATCACTTCACGATAAAGGATTCCTCCGGTAACACCCTCTCACTCGATGGAAATGCATACACCTCCAATTTTGTCAATTATAAATTTGATATGTCGCTGGCCGCAACCAATTTCGAGGCTTTAAACAGCACGAAAGTAAACAGCAAATTATTTTATGGTAAATTCTTTTTCGATACCAACCTCGACATTACCGGAACAGAAGCCGCTCCGGTTGTTGACGGGGACCTGACAGTGAATGCAAATACACGCCTCACTATTGTGCTGCCGGAAGATGAGCCAGGCGTTGTGGAAAGAGAAGGCATCGTGCGCTTTATCGACGTGGATTCAATAAAAACCAATACGACGCTTTTACTGGCAAAAGACACTGTGCGCAGTTCTGCTCCTACAGGAATGGATATCTCGGTAAATATCGAGGTGCAGAAAGAAGCAGAACTGACGCTGGTTGTAGATGAAATGAATGGGGACTACCTTAAAATGCAAGGCACCGCGCAACTAACCGGCGGCATCGATCCCAGTGGAAAGACCACGCTTTCCGGAACCTATGAAATAGATAAGGGTCAGTATAATCTTTCATTCAATTTCTTAAAACGGAAGTTCGATATCAAAAAAGGCAGCACCATTACCTGGCTGGGTGATCCGATGAAAGCCAATATCGACCTCACGGCGGTTTATACGGCCAGCACTTCACCGCAAACACTGGTCGATGCTGCAGGTGCAACCACCGATGCCACTTATAAACAAAAGCTTCCCTTTGAAGTTGATCTTATTCTCAAAGGAGAATTACTGAAACCCGTAATTACTTTCGATGTGGAATTGCCGGAAAATAAAAACTATAATGTAAGCGGCGCACTTACCGACCAGGTTCAACTGGCACTTGCCAATCTCCGCTCCCAGCCGGACCAGATGAATAAACAGGTATTTGCCCTATTGCTGCTCAACCGCTTCGTGGCGCAGGACCCCTTTGCCAGCAGCGGCGGCGGCTTCAATGCCGGTACCATGGCACGGCAAAGCGTGAGCAAAATATTATCTGACCAGTTAAACAATCTTGCGGCAGGGCTGATAAAAGGCGTGGACCTCAATTTCGATCTTCAATCAAACGAAGACTACACCACCAAAGAAATGCAGAACCGCACGGACCTCAATGTTTCACTTTCCAAGCGGCTTCTGAGCGACCGGCTGAAAGTGACGGTCGGCAGCAATTTTGCATTGGAGGGGCCGGAGACCACCACCGCCCAAAGCTCCAATAATCTCGCCGGTAATGTAGCGCTGGACTATATGCTGAGTAAAGATGGAAGATATCTGGTGCGGGCCTACCGTAAAAATGAATATGAGGGCGAACTCGATGGATATATAATCGAAACCGGCATAAATTTTATTATCCGCTTCGATTATGACCAGTTCAGGGAATTGTTCCATAGCCCGAAACAAAAAATAAGACAGCAACGTAAACATGATAAGAAAGAAGCAGGCGCTACTGTGGAAGGCGGGAAAGCCGCTGCAGTGAATTCCGGCGCTTTAAAATGATACGATGAGGATTCAGAAAATCATAAGCTCATTATTAACGATCACCTGTGTATCGGCACTCATTTCATGCAATAACACGAAGTATCTGCCCGCCAACGATGCATTGTATACGGGCGCTGACATAAAAATCGAATCAAAGGAGTTAAGCAACAAGAAAAAGAAATTGCTGTCAGCGGAATTAAAAACACTGGTGCGCCCAAAACCCAATGCATCGATACTTGGACTACGACCTAAATTGTGGTTCTGGAATATAGGCGGAACGCCTAAACATAAAATATCCATCAAAAGGCTCATCAAAAAAATGGGCGAACCGCCGGTACTGCTCAGCGACGTAAATGCAGAAAAAACAGCAAAAGTACTGCAGAGCGATCTGGAGAATACCGGTTATTTCAGATCCTCGGTCGATGCAGACATTACCGTCAAAAATAAAAGAGCCAGGGCAATTTATACCGCCGTTCCGGGGCCACAATACACCATCAACGAAGTGATTTTTCAACAGGACAGCTCCATCCTGCAAAAGACTATTAACAGAACAAAAAGAAGAACTTTATTAAAAAAAGGGCAGCCGTTCAATCTCGAAATAATCAAAGCGGAAAGATCGCGGATCGACAGCAGGCTCAAGCAGAGAGGATTTTATTTTTTCGATCCCGATAATATTATTATGGATGTGGATTCCACTGTCGGCGATCATAAAGTAAATATTTATGTCAATACCAAACCCTCCACACCTGCCGCCGCAAGAAAGATCTACCGCATCAATGAAGTGGTTATCTACCCAAGATATAATTTAAGCTTTACTTCATCCGATACCAACCAGAAATATGGAAAACGTTTCGACAATTATCTTATCGTCGACTCATCTGATTTTTATAAGCCTCGGCTATTTAAACAGGCCATGCAATTCAAGCCGGGAAATGTGTATAACCGCGCCCAGCATAACGCCACTCTAAACAGGCTGATCAATCTCGGCATTTTCAAATTCGTCAAAAACCGTTTCGAGGTAGCTGGCGATACATTGCTCGATGCATTTTATTATTTAACGCCACTACCAAAAAATTCGCTACATGTAGAACTCGGCGGCACTACCAAATCCAATAATCTTACGGGTTCGCAGGCCACGGTTGGATTTACCAACCGCAATGCATTTGGCGGCGGGGAAATATTAAATGTGAATGTAACCGGCGGTGCGGAAGTGCAGGTAAGCGGAAACTATAAAGGCTTCAATACCTATCGTTACGGAGCAGAAGCCACATTGAATATTCCGAAATTCCTGGTACCGCTGGTGTATATCAATCCAGCCGGCGGATTTGTTCCACGAACAAATATCCAGCTTGGCTATGATGTACTCAGCAAACAAAATCTGTATTCCCTCCGGTCTTTCCGGCTCGGTTATGGTTATACCTGGAAGGAATCGGCGCAAAAAGAGCATACATTTTATCCCATCAGTGTTCAGTATGTACAGCCTAAAGATGTAACGCAAACCTATCTAGACAGTATAAAAAATTATCCTTCGTTGCGGCATGTGGTAGACACGCAATTTATTCTGGGCGCGAATTATAATTATATTTTTAATCAGCTCGTGGGCCGGGTGCCGGATAATGCATTTTATTTCAGCGGCCTTGTGGATGTTTCAGGAAATATTGCCGGCGCGCTGAAAAGAAGCGTGATCAAAAGCGGCGATACGGCACGGCTGTTCGGCGCTCCGTTTTCACAATATCTGAAGCTTGAAACTGATTTCAGGTATTATCGCAACCTGGGAGGAAAAAACGTGTGGGCTAACCGGATAGATATCGGCGCAGGAATTCCTTATGGCAATTCCAGGCAGTTGCCGTTTATCAAGCAGTTCTTTGTAGGGGGTAATAATAGTTTACGCGCATTCAGGAGCCGCGCATTGGGGCCGGGATCGTACATCGATCCGGCGATACTCGATCCCGGCAGTAAACCCGTTTTTGTTCCCGATGAATCAGGCGATATTAAGCTCGAGCTGAACAGTGAACTGCGATTTAAGATTTTCAGTCCCGTTTACGGAGCAGTGTTTATGGATGCCGGTAATATCTGGTTATACAACAATGACCCAAGCCGGCCCGGATCGCAGTTCACCAGCGATTTTCTGAAAGACATTGCGGTTGGCACGGGGCTGGGATTGCGGCTGGATGTCTCTATCTTAATATTGCGTCTCGATCTGGCATTTCCACTTCGCAAACCCTGGCTTCCCGAGTCGGAAAGATGGGTAATCGACCAGGTAAAATTCGGCGATCCCGCCTGGAGACGAGAGAATCTGGTGTTTAACCTTGCAATCGGTTATCCGTTCTAAATGATGATTTCATTCCACAAGCTGTTTGAACCCTTCGCCGGCATACGTCTTCTGATGTGAGGCACGGATTTTTGAACTGTAACAGGCTAGTAAATTATTCACATCTAAAAATTCCAACTATGGCAAACGACAAAATGAATCAGGACCAGGGTCACCGGGGAAGCACTGATCAAAACCGTCAGTCAGGTTCTCACGAGCCGCAGAAGACAAACACCAGCAGCCAGAGCCAGTCGCCCGGCACGGGTCAATCGGCACAGACCGGTAAGACCAATCCCGGACAATCCGGTTCGCAGCAGCACGGCTCGCAGTCAGAAAGAAGTGATTCTCACCGTTCTTCATCTGAAGAAACAGGCAAGCGCAGTAATGTGAGCCAGGATGAAGACGCCAGCGCTGACGATAGCAGCCAGCAAAAGAACAAGGATTCGAACGAAAGATCATCCTCTGGCGACAAGGGCAGGGGAATGTAAGATTGCTCCCTTAATTTTTTACGTAAGCAGATCTTCAGGCCATCCGGTCCGAAGATCTTTTTTTATATGGTACATATTGCGGCAGGTTGTTCAGCAAGGCCGGCAGTGCCAGTTTAAACCATACGGTATAATTTCCGGGGTTGTCTTCCACATCGCTGAGTATTTCTTCCAGTGGCGTAAATTTATACTGTTGCACCTCCATTTGATTTGCATTAATTGCTCCATCGTAGATACCTGTGAACACGTGATCAAATTCATGTTCAGTTAATCCATTTTCAAAATCGGCCTTATAGATAAAAGAGAAATTTTCCTGCAGTGGAGTGTTAAATCCTAATTCTTCCTGCAATCTTCTACCGGCTGCTTCGCGGGTATCTTCACCGGGAAAAGGATGGCTGCAGCAGGCATTGGTCCACAGGCCGGGACTATGATACTTATCCTTCGCGCGTTGCTGCAAAAGCATTTCTCCTTTCGCGTTAAAAATAAAAACGCTGAAAGCACGGTGCAGCAGGCCTTTACGGTGAGCTTCCATTTTACCGGCTGTTCCTGTTGGCTGGTCGTTGGTATCTACCAATATCAGTTCCCGGGTATTCATCAGAACAAAATTAGCAGAATACCCGGGATCAGCCTTACAGGAATTATAAATCAATTCTACAGGCCGGGATTCAATAATTTGCCGGAATCCTGGATTTCTTTAATGTAATTAGTGAGCTGGGGATTTGTTTGCAGTGCCTGGAGATGGCGGAAGTGATGAAGATCGGTGCCAAGCAGTTCGACGTATTTCTTTTTGACCAGGTATTCCGCCAGTTCCTGTGCGCCCTTGCCGTAGTAGCCGGTGAGCGAGAGGAGGTTGACCTGGAAATAGTAGCCGGCTTCTTTGAGCATATCGTAAGTGCTCCTGTCGTTGGAGAAATACAGATAGCGTTCGGGGTGAGCGATAATGGGATGATAATTGGCGATCTGGAGTGCAAACAATTTTTCTTTCAGGTCGAGGGGGGCACTGATGAAGGAGAACTCGGTGAGCACCCAGTTATTTTTAATCGTTAAAAGCGGGGATTCTTCTTCGATAAGATCGGTAACGTGGTCGTCGAGATAATATTCCGCAGCGAATTGGATGGGAACGTCGGTATTATTCTCCTTTAATGCTGTGGTCAGTTGGCGATGGGATGCGGAGATGGTGTCAGGAGTATTTTTATAGATATCCCAGAGAATATGTGGTGTGGCGATAAACTTTTTATAACCCAGGTCGGTGAGCCCTTTAATAAGGCGGAGGGATGTTTCTATATCGGGAGAGCCATCGTCGATGCCGGGCACCAGGTGCGAATGCATATCGGTGCCTATGCCGCTAAGGTCAGGAGGTGGAGGCATGGTTTTTTTGAAGATAGAGAGCATGAAATCAGGCTAATGTCTGAGTTGAGAAAAGTTATTTTTGAATTGTCCGTATACCTGGGTTATACCTGCTTCCAAAGATATCTTTGGTTTCCATCCTAATGCATTCAGTTTGGACACGTCCATTAATTTTCTGGGCGTGCCATCGGGTTGGTCCTTATCAAAATGGATTTCTCCTTTATATCCGGCTATTCCTCTTATAAGATATGCAAGATCTTTAATAGATATATCATCGCCCCAACCGATATTTATCAATTCTTTTTCGTTGTAATGTTGCATAACAAAATAGCAGGCATCGGCAAAATCATCGGCGTGCAAAAATTCCCGCCTGGGAGTTCCTGTTCCCCATACAGTTACGAAAGGCGAGCTGTTTTCTTTTGCCTCGTGAAACTTCCTGATAAGCGCCGGTAAAACATGAGCATTCATCGCGTGATAATTATCATTCGGCCCATATAGATTTGTGGGCATAACTGAAATATAATTACATCCATATTGTTCACGATAGGCCTCACACAGTTTGATGCCGGCAATTTTCGCAACTGCGTAAGGCTCGTTGGTGGACTCCAGGGCTCCTGTAAGGAGGTATTCTTCCTTCAATGGCTGCGACGCAAGTTTCGGATACACGCAGGAAGATCCCAGGAACATCAGTTTCCTGACATTATTCAGCCAGGAACTGTTTATTATATTCGCCGCTATCATCAGGTTGTCATAGATGAATTCAGCCCGGTAGGTGTTGTTTGAAAAAATCCCGCCCACTTTTGCCGCTGCCAGGAAAACATAATCGGGCTTTTCAGCTTCGAAAAAGGCGAGTACGGAGGCCTGGTTCCGAAGATCAAGTTCCGCGCTGGATCTTAAAACTAAATTATTGAACCCTTCACTTCTCAATTTGCGGACAATGGAAGATCCGACCATACCGTTATGGCCGGCCACATATATTTTATCCGATCTATTCATGTTGATCTTTTATTGGAAAACCGGAATCCTTCAATAATTTTTCCTTCTTAAACAGCGTTATATCCGATTGAACCATCTCCTTTATAAGAGAAGTAATATCGTACTTAGGCTGCCAACCGAGCTGCCTCTGCGCTTTTCCTGCATCTCCAATTAAAAGATCGACCTCAGTTGGCCGATAATATTTAGTGTCCACAGCGACCACTTCCATTCCGGGTTTCAAATCGATCATCTTATTCACTATGTCTACGACTATTCCCTTTTCATTTTCACCCTCACCCTTGAATTCAATTTTTACGCCAGCCTCCTCGAAAGCCAGGCGGATAAACTCTCTTACCGAAGTGGTTATACCTGTAGCAACCACGTAATCCTCAGGTTTCGGTTGCTGAAGCATCAGCCACATTGCTTCAACATAATCCTTTGCATGCCCCCAGTCCCTCTTTGCGTCAAGGTTGCCGATAAAAATTGTTTTCTGTCGTCCGAGAACAATTTTAGCGATACCCCTCGTGATTTTTCTTGTTACAAACGTTTCTCCTCTTACCGGTGATTCATGATTAAACAGGATCCCGTTTACCGCATACATATTGTAGGCTTCACGATAGTTAACGGTGATCCAGTAGGCATATAATTTAGCTACGCCATAAGGCGAGCGGGGATAAAATGGCGTGGTTTCCGTTTGAGGTATTGCCTGCACTTTTCCATACATCTCTGATGTGGACGCCTGGTACACACGGGTTTTACCAGTCAGGTTTAAAAGCCTTACAGCTTCCAGTATTCGCAACGGTCCGATAGCGTCAGCATTAGCTGTGTATTCGGGAGTTTCAAAACTAACCATCACATGGCTTTGGGCGGCCAGGTTGTATATTTCATCAGGTTGTACCTGTTGTATGATTCTGATAAGGTTAGAAGTGTCGGTAACATCCCCGTAATGTAGTTTAAAATGGACATCTTCCTCGTGTGGGTCCTGGTACAAATGGTCAATTCTTTCGGTGTTAAGAGAAGAGCTTCTCCTTTTGATGCCGTGAACGAAATATCCCCTCTGCAAAAGCAGCTCGGCCAGATAGGAGCCGTCTTGTCCTGTAATTCCTGTTATTAATGCGGTTTTCATCTGTTTATAAACTGAAAGATTTTTCTTATTGGTTTAAATGGTATTGTAAAAATATATGGTTTTAGCCTATTGATCTTCCAGGCCATCCTGTCTTCCCTGTTGGCTTGCAGCCGGTGCTTAAAAGTAATATTACTCATACCACCCGTCCGCATCTTAACCAGGGTTTCCGGAATATAATAAGGTAGGTAGTCGTGTTTAAACAACGCCCGGAGCATAAATTCATAGTCGGCCGCAGACCGGAGGGACAGGTTAAAACTTCCTATCTCTTCATAAACCTTCCTTCTTACGAAAAAAGCAGGGTGCGGAGGCATCCATCCAAAATAGAAATTATTTTTTTTGAATCTGCCGGAGTGCCAGGTACGGGTAACTTTGCTCAGATCATGCTGCTTCACATATTGGAGATCTCCATACACGGCATCTATCGATGAATCTTCGAAAGCCCGCATCACTTTACTAATAACAGTGTTGCTATAATAAATGTCGTCGCTATTTAAAATACCTGTTACGTCGCCGGTCGCCAGCGCAATGCCTTTATTCATTGCATCGTAAATGCCATTATCTTTTTCTGAAACGATCTTTGATATGTGCGGATAATCGCGAACAATATCAAGAGTATCATCGGAAGAGATCCCGTCAATAACAAGGTGCTCAATGTCATTATAATCCTGCGAGCTGACACTTTGCAGGGTATCTTTTACCGTGGCGGCGCTGTTGTATGTTGCGGTGATGATGGAGATTTTCATTCAGACTTTTTTCTCTCAATCACAAAATTTTCCAGCACAAGCATA
>JBGAJL010000149.1:0-7941 GCA_044224935.1 Flavitalea sp. | reverse complement strand
ATGCGAGAGCTCGAAAAGCAGTTGGATGATCAGAAAAAACTCGCCGAAGAAATGAAGCGCAAAGCAGACCAGGGCTCCATGCAGCTGCAGGGCGAGGCCCAGGAATTATTGCTGGAAGAGATTCTCAGAGAAAATTTTCCCTTCGACTTCATCGCCGAAGTAGGCAAAGGAGTAGAAGGCGCCGACTGTATGCAGATCGTGCGAAGCAACAGCGGCCAGGAACATGGTAAAATAATTTTTGAAAGCAAGAGGGCGAAATCCTGGAACAACAACTGGATAGAGAAACTTAAAAATGATATGCGCAGCAAACAGGCCGACCTCGCGATCCTGGTGACCCAGGTGTTTCCCAAAAACATGAGCTGCTTCGGGGAACGCGAAGGCGTCTGGATCTGCAATTTCAAGGAAGTAGCAGCGCTGACCGCCGCCCTCCGCAACGCCGTCATCAGGGTGGCCGAATTGAGAAAATCGGAGGAAAATAAAGGAGAGAAAATGCAGATGCTGTATAATTTTCTTACGGGAACGGAATTTCGCCAACAGATAGAAGCAATCGTGGAAGGATTTGTCGCTATGAGAAATGCTATTACCAGGGAACGCATACAGATGGAAAAGATCTGGAAAGAAAGGGAAAAACAACTCGAGAAAGTGCTCTTCAGCACTTCAGGTATGTATGGCTCCATAAGAGGGATCGCGGGCTCATCGGTTCACACCATTCCTCTCCTCGAAGGAGACACTGATGAAAATGAAGACCTGGTATAACCATTACTATATAAAAAATAACCCGGGGTGAAATTCCCCGGGTCGCCTGAATAGTTATCCTGCGAATTTATTTGTACGTATAGGCAACACCGTTCTTAATTGCCTGTTTTGCCCCGAATCCGTCATTTTTATCCGAAACCATCAGCACAAAGGGAGCATTCATTTCTGCAGCAGCTTCCTTGATCTTCCGGGTAGCTTTTTTATCTGCCGAACCGGCAGTATTATAGGTAATAAAACCGGATGTTTTACCCCTTACCTCGCCAGCTGATTTCAGACCCAGAACCTGGGATTTGTCAGTAACGATTTCCACTTTCTCCCAGTCATCCTTTCCGCTTACCACCACTTTATCAGAAATGGTTTCTTTACGGCCGCTTCCATAAGTGATAGAAGCAACGGCAAACTTACCAATAGTCTGTTCGGCATCTTCGCCGGGATATTTGTAGCTAATGGTTGTCTCGCCAACCTTAATAACTTTCACATCCAGCGTTTCGCCGCTGTGTTTAACCATTTTGTCATTGGTCTGCGCCATAACAAGCACAGTTAATAAACTGGCGAGAATGGATAAGAGGGTTTTTTTCATAATGCTTTTAAATATTTTGTTTTGTACAACAAAGATATATTTCCATTTTACAATCTCATAACCCGAAAAGGTGAAATAAGTGATACTACTTAGCGGCAGCGGGGGTGATGAGCCAGGCCAGTACCAGGTCTCCGAATAACTTCACTTCCACCTGTACTTTTTCTATCCCCGTCTTACAAAAGATAAAGGGCAGCCGCAACGTCTCATCAGGATTGATAATGATCCTGTCGCCCGTCATACAGATATGCCTCCGGAAATCGACCAGCCCCTCCCCATACCATTTATAAACAGCCTCTTTTGCACTCCAGAACACGGTTAACAATTGCAGGTATAACCGGGGAAGATGCGCCCAGTCGGACAGGATCTCCCTTTCATGTTCGTTAAGGAATTTATGCGAGATCTTTTCAACGGTAGGGCTCACCAGCTCGATATCCACCCCCACCCTTTCATTGCTGCTCGCTATTACCGCGGCATAATTGGCGCAATGCGAGATCGAAAAATGATACTTTTCATCGGGTAGAAAAGGCTTGCGCGTATCGGCAATCAATATCTCCTCCAGGGGAAAATCACTGTTTAAGTAAGGTAACAGGTACCTGCCGGCCAGGTGCTGCAGCCGCTTGTAAGGATGGCTCACCTGCTGTTTGAGCGGCACTTTCTGAAGAAAAAAATCCTCCGGCTCTTCTATTTTCCATATTCCAAGGGAAGTAAAGTCGTTGAAACTATGTTGAAAAAATATCGGCACCGGTTTTTCTTTACTTTGCAGATTTAAGATTTATTTACAGTCCGTCAAAATATAAACCACATCGTTCATGATATTGTCTGATTCAAGGATACTGGAAGAAATAGAGAAAGGCACCATTAAAATCGTTCCTTATGACCGCGATTGCCTCGGTAGCAATTCATACGACGTGCACCTGGGAAAATACCTGGCCACGTACCGCAATCACATTCTCGACGCCAAAAAACACAACGAGATCGAATCTTTCGAGATACCCGAAGAAGGTTTTGTGCTCTATCCACACGTTTTTTACCTGGGCGTTACGCTCGAATACACCGAGACCCATGCGCATGTTCCCTTCCTCGAAGGCAAATCATCCACCGGCAGGCTCGGTATCGATATCCATGCCACTGCCGGTAAAGGCGACGTAGGCTTTTGCGGCAACTGGACGCTGGAGATATCGGTGAAGCAACCCGTGAAAGTATATAAGGGAATGCCTATAGGCCAGCTGATCTATTTCCCCGTAGAGGGCCAGACGCTGATTACCTACGACCAGAAGAAAAATGCCAAATACAGCCGGCAACCCGACAGGCCCGTCGAAAGTATGATGTGGAAGAATAAGTTTTAAAGCCTGCCGTTTTTGCGGTAATAGGCGATCAGCATCGCAACCACTTCATTGTAGCTCATCTTTCCCGAGGGCTGCTCATTGGCCATTAGATACCTGGAATAAAGCCGGTCAATAATGTCTTCAACGGGAGTGGAATATTTTACAGCAAATTCCCTTAACTCCTTTATGTCGTTTTTCACGCCCGGTGATAACGAATCCCTGATCTGCTTTAATGCAACAGAATCGGAATAATATAAATACCTGGAGGCATAGAGGTACATGTCGAAATAAACAGAATATAAAAATGAGGTATCCCGGGATGAACTGGCCGCCAGATAACCTGCGAAATTCGCCTCGCTTTCCCTGGCATAGCCCAACTGATGACCGATCTCATGACAGGTAGTAAAGGGCCGCACAAATAATGGCACCGCGGTATTCACCTGCGCTTCTCCCGTGAAGGGATTGTAATACCCGGTAAACCCAAGATAATTTCCCAGGTAACTGTACAGCGATGGTTTTACGGAGGTTACCGCATAATGCAGGGGCGTATATTTTTTTATTGTATCATACGCTTCCGCTGCTTCTCCAAACAAGTGCCGCTTATTGTTTAGCCGTGGGCGCTCCCGGAAAGCAGCAGATTGTAATACATTTATTTTTTCTGCCAGCAGCCTTGTAACGTCCAGCAGATCGGTATCGGAATAATCGTAGCCGGTAAGCCCCATCTGTCTGCCGATGCCTGTCCGGTTATAATTCAGCCCCCATAAAAAATTAAACAGAACATACACCAGTAATGCACCGGTAATGATTTTTTTTACTACCAGCAGAAAGTATTTACCGCCCGCCTGCCTGCTTCTTATTTTTTTTATAATAAGAACGATTTGCATGATGAGCCATACGCCTGTTGCAAAGTAAACTATATCGCCTATGCTGAATGGGATCCAGCCGAAAATGGCCCTCTGCACAATAGCGATGTAAGGATATATTCCGGTGGCATAATAATGTTCAACTGCCGCAGGGAACAAAGAGAATATTTTAATGATAATAGCGAGCGCAGTTAATATTGCCAACCATCTGTACGTCCGGACCATGAATTAAAATTAAATAAAGTAACAGTGCTGCGCGCAAAACAGCCGGAACCATCTCTGCCCCTAAGGAGGGGACGCAGCTCCCGAAGCGGTTGCAGCTTACAAACAATCGGAGCGCCTGCATCCCCTCCTGCGGAGGGCAGTCTCGCCTGAGGAACTCAGGAAGCGCCGGGGTGGGTCAGCCGCGATAGGAAACATTCCTCTTATCGTATACATTTGCTGCATGAACCTCGAATTCAACAAAAACGAAGATGTGATGAAGCTGGCAGCAAGCCAATTGCGTCAGCGGCTCAAACAAATAGCGCTTGGAGGGGGTAAGAAAGCCATAGAAAAGCAGCGGGAAAAGAAAAAGCTCACCGCCCGCGAACGTATCGAATACCTCCGCGACCAGGATAAACCTTTCACAGAAATCGGCGCATTGGCCGGCTTTGAAATGTATGAAGAACAGGGCGGCTGCCCCGCAGGTGGCACGGTAGCAGGTCTGGGATACGTGAGCGGCCATCAATGCGTTATCGTGGCCAACGACCAGACAGTAAAGGCCGGCGCCTGGTTTCCCATTACCGGCAAAAAAAACCTGCGCATGCAGGAGATCGCCATGGAAAACAGGCTGCCGGTGATCTACCTGGTAGACAGTGCAGGCGTATTTCTCCCCATGCAGGATGAAATATTTCCCGACAAAGAACATTTTGGAAGAATATTCCGTAACAATGCCCGTATGACGGCCATGGGCATCACCCAGATCTCTGCCGTAATGGGCCCCTGTGTGGCCGGGGGCGCTTACCTGCCCATCATGAGCGATGAGACCCTGATGGTGGAAGGCAACGGCTCTATTTTCCTTGCCGGGCCCTATCTCGTAAAAGCAGCCATTGGAGAGGATACCGACACCGAAACCCTGGGCGGCGCGGTTACACATACTGAAATCTCCGGCATAGCCGATTACAAATTCGACACTGAACAGGAATGCCTCGACCAGGTAAAACGCATTATGGCCCTTCTCCCCGAACAAAAAGAAAAAGCCGGCTTTAACCGGATAGCGCCCGTGTTACCCCAAAAAGATCCGTCAGAATTATACGGCATCCTGCCCGCCGATCCCTCCAAACAATACGATATGCTCGAAATAATTGAACGTATCGTTGACGGATCACAATTTGACCAGTTTAAGGAAGATTACGGTAAAACAATCATCTGTGGCTATGGCCGCATCGACGGCTGGGCGATTGGTATTGTGGCCAACCAGCGGAAAATCGTAAAAAGCAAAAAAGGTGAAATGCAGATGGGCGGCGTAATCTACAATGACAGCGCGGATAAGGCAGCCCGTTTTATTATGAACTGCAACCAGAAAAAAATTCCTTTGCTGTTCCTGCAGGATGTAGCCGGTTTCATGGTGGGCTCGAGAAGTGAACACGCGGGCATTATCAAAGACGGCGCGAAACTCGTCAATGCCGTTGCCAACTCCGTGGTTCCCAAAATCACTTTTATAATCGGCAACTCATTCGGCGCCGGTAATTATGCGATGTGCGGCAAGGCTTATGATCCGAGATTTATTTTCGGCTGGCCCTCGGCAAAAATTGCGGTGATGGGCGGTGACCAGGCAGCAAAAACATTATTACAAATACAGATAGCTTCGATGAAATCCAGGGGCGAGCAGGTGTCTCCGGAGGAAGAAAAGAAATTGCTGGAAGATATCCGCTCCAAATATGAAAGACAGACTTCACCCTACTATGCAGCGGCAAGATTATGGGTGGATGGCCTGATCGATCCAACGGAAACACGCGGAATTATTTCACAGGCCATCGAAGCGGCTAACCACAATCCTGAAATCCCTGAATTTAAGATGGGTGTTTTCCAGGTATAAAATTTAACCGGAGAAATCCAACCCGAACCAAACTCATTGAACAAAGAACTGATCATTTATACAGACGGCGCTTCGCGAGGCAATCCGGGACCGGGAGGCTATGGCGCCATTTTACAATATGGCGGCAAAAGCCGTGAACTATCCGCCGGCTACCGCCGCACCACCAATAACCGCATGGAACTGATGGCCGTTATCGCATCCCTGAAAGCACTCACGCGGGAGGGATTAACCATTACTATTTATTCCGACAGTCAGTATGTGGTCAAAGCCGTTGAGCAGGGCTGGTTGAAAAACTGGCTGGCCACTGACTTTAAAGGAGGTAAAAAAAACAAGGACCTCTGGACCGAATTTGCGGAACTGGCAGCCAAACACCGTATAAAATTTAAATGGGTACGCGGTCATGCCGATAATAAATTCAATAACAGGTGTGACGAGCTGGCCACCACTGCAGCCGACAGCGGCAACCTGCTGGTTGACGAAGGTTACGAAACCGGAACCTGAAAATTATTTTGATAGTAAAGGAGCCGGAACCTTGTTTTCTGATTTAAGAAACTGGTAGGTTCCAAATAAAACTCCGCTGCAAACCAGCGTTGAAAGAAGACTGGTTCCGAAAAAGGGCAATGCATCCACATAACACTGCATCATGCCGGAAAACGTTTTCGGCCTGGCCCATCCTCCGCCGAACACCCACACAAAAAAGTTGGAAAAGATAAAATAGAGCACACATGTTGCCAGAGAAAAACCAATAACGTTTACAAAGTTGATCCTTTTCATAAAGAAACCCACCGCAACCAGCCCTGCGAACAGAAGGTAATTGGTAGCCTGGCCATCATAAAAACCCGGCAGGGTGGTAAGGCCCTTAAGATAAAGCGCCTGATAAGCCAGGTCGCAGAGAAACATCGAAAATATAGGAAAGGCAAAAGCCCATTTCTTGTCTTTTATCACTGCACCGGCAAACAACGCCATAGAAAGCTGCGGGGCAAACCCGAATATTCTGCAGACAGCGGCTCCAACTACCAGCAGCACGAAAATAAGCGCAAGGTTTCTATTCGATCTCATAATTCAAAAATAACATAAAATATTAAACCCGGGGCAATACCGGCTCCGTTGCCCGGAAAATCACCGATTCGCCCACAGAAGCAAAATGCACTACGGTTCCCGGCATGGCCAGGAAAGCCTCGCCGGCATTAAAGTGTTCTTTTTCGTCGTCGGCCGTTACCTCCATGTTCCCGCTATACACGAAAAAAATATCTGTCTTCACAGCGGGAACAGATTCTCCCTGCCCATCCCGTACAACGATCCGGCTCAGTTGAAAATCGTCGGCCGGTGTTTCAAAAACTTCTTCACCGCCCGATTTTTTTCCCGTGATGATGTTAGCAACTGTCGGCTTGTACCTTACATGCTCCAGCAGTTCCTTTACATCGATATGTTTTGGCGTCAGCCCCCCACGTAATACATTATCCGAATTCGCCATGATTTCCATCGTGTGCCCTTCCAGATAAGCATGAGGCAGGCCCGCATCCTGGAACAGCGCATAACCGGCTTACAATTTCACCACGTTAAAAAGATAAATGGAAAATATGCCGCGGTCGATATTCCCGTTCGCGTTAAATGTCACTGCCGCCCTCGCAGCCCAGAAATGCTCATCGTTTTTCGAAAGCTTCCCTTCATTATATAGCGGAATGATCCTATCGATCAGGGGCCGCAGGCGCTGGTTCACTTCGGCCTGGGGCATCGTCATCACAGAGGTATATAAAGCTTTATAATCGCCCCCGCCAAACACATCCGCCAGGAAATTAAGTTCCGGAACGGCGAGCAATATCTTAACCATTGCATCGGCGGGTTTAAAGCCGTGCAACAAATAAAAATCACTCAGTGGCGATAATAGCTCCGGTTTATGATTTTCATCTTTATAATTCCGGTGCGGAGCGTCCAGGGGTATTCCCTTTTCATTCTCTTCCCTGAATTTCTTCCGGGCCACATCTTTTGTGGGATGCACCTGTATCGAAAGCATTTTTTCAACGTCAAGCACCTTCAACAGGTAGGGCACTTTCCCAAATCGCTCGTCCAGGTTATTGCCCAGCCAGTATTCGGCATACGGTCTTTTACCGGTGTTCTGTTCGTTTAATAACTGCGGGATAAACGTCTTTCCACCCCAATCATACTGTTTAATTGTCCCTTTTATCCTGAATATCTTTTTTGAATTTTCCATTTCACTGTTTCATCACGAAAATACAAAATCATTGCATGACATCTCATATCATCACTGGCCGGGAAGGAGAAGAGCTCGCGCTGCGCTTTCTGCGGAAAAAAGATTTTGAAATAGTAACGGCAAACTGG
>JBGAJL010000148.1:0-8082 GCA_044224935.1 Flavitalea sp. | reverse complement strand
CATGAGGATATCCGTCGTTGGTATATAAGGCTGAAAAATGCATTCATACTTCTCCGGGTGATGATGAAAATCTTCCCGATCGTATTTTCCATCTGAACGCGACCGGTACAGGTCGGCGCCTTTTATCTGGGTAAATACAGGATAAGAAAAATCCCGCGATAAATAGTCCGAAGGCTCCACTTCCACTACTTCCATCAGGTTCATGACTTCGAGAATACCATGTGCCACCCTGCCCGATCCTGTCACCGCAATTTTTATGGGCGGCAATCTCAGCCCGAAATAAGTATGTATCAGCTCACGGAAACTCTTTTGCTTATACACCCGTTCAAGCGAGTAATAGCCCGTTCTGTTTCCATAAGCCATTATACCGTTATGGGCGCCTACGACACCCGCAAAGAAACCAAAACCCAGAATGCGCTGGCCATCATCATGTTCCATGCATTCGTAATCGATCAGCGTGATTTTATTTTTAAGAATGGCCCTGAACAGGTCGCGGTTATAGGATTGCTTTTTTTTGGTGTGGGAAAAAAACAGATACGTTTTGCCCGGTATCAGGTTTTTTACCGGCACTTCTTTTATCCCGAATAAAATAGCGCAGTCATCCATATTTTCCCGGACCTCAATACCTGCGTTGCGATATTCCCTGTCGCTATAGCAGCGGTCGGGTGAAGACTGAACGATTATCTTTACATCACTGTGATGCTGCTGTATCCATTTGCACTGAGCGGGCGTAAATGCAACACGATTGTCGGAAGGTATTTTACATTCTCTTATTAATCCTATCTGGGTCATTTGAGGCAGCAATGTTATAGCTTTTTCATCAGTTTTACGAGCTTTCCCGCGATAACCTGGTATCCTTTATCCGAAGGATGTAAGCCATCGTAAGTCATATTCATCGCTTCTGCCGGGTAAGGATATTCATCTGTATCCGGATGAAAAGGAATAGCAATGAAATCCGGGTAAGGATATTTTTTATATTCACCGGTATGCGGATCTTTCAGCCTTTTGAAATGTACAAGATCCTTATATCCCAATTTCCGCATATGAAACAGATCTACAACGGCAAGATGTTCCTGGCTGCCAATCGCCATGACCGCACCGGCTATCTGCTCCAGTGTCTGCCCATTTTTTTCTCTATAGCTTCCGTACGCATTGTTGTGAAAGTCATGTATCTGGACAAAATCCACGCGTTTCATCGGTGTAATCAGAATAATTGTTGCGTTGGGATTCAGCGCTCTGATTTTATCGATAATAATCCTGAAGGAACCATAAATCGTACCGGCGCCCGTATTGTCATTATAGTCTGCAATACTGCCTATACGGTTTCCGTGCCACCAGTCGTTCGTTCCGAGGAATATAGAATACACATCCGTTTTTTGCAATCCCAGGCTGTCGATCTGTTCAGCAATTTCTTCTACCGTCCATCCATTATGCCCCTGGTTGAAACAGGTGATATGTCGTAATTTTTCAGTCACAAGGGTCATATACCCTTTCGTGATCCGGTTACCCGTTTCATCCGTATGATCATTGAGATAGGTGATGGAGTCACCTATTGCCGTCCAGGTGACGGGTTTGGGCTTGAAGGAAATAAAGCTAAAAACAATTGCAAGAAGAACCAGGGATTTTTTCATAGGACAATTTAACCTATAAAATAGTTCCGGAAAAAATTTTGAAGATCAATTTGTGTAATCGATACACATTGTAAGGCTAAAAATTAATGATGTTTTTAACTTCTTTTTCTGTAAACCGTATTAAAGAATTTCTATTTTAGCGCCGCTACTAAATTTTCTATTTTTCTCAGTCTTATACACGTTAGCTCCCTTGTTTCTACAAGGGGCTTTTTTATTTCAGCACAACCGTAAGCGATTTAACTACATGGCCCCACTGGTCGGACAATGCAAGATGATATACTCCTGCTGCAAGCCCCGCGGCATTTATTTTTTCGATATGATATTTTTCCCTGACGAAGATAGTTTTGCGCCGTACTGCCTGCCCCGTGGTATTATATAATACTGCCGAATAATTTACTGCGGATGGCCCGCTGATGGTCAGGCTGAGCGACTCATGTGCCGGATTAGGAAATGCAAAGATACGCAGCGCCTGCTTCCCCGCAAGTATGATGGTTTTTGAATACTGCATCGCTCCGTCCTTTCCTTTTATCGCCAGCCTGTAATAATTGTCACCTGCGAGCGCGTTGTTATCATGATAAACATCCTGCAATTGTACCGCGCTGCTTAAGGTTGTAAACGAAATTCCGTCGGCGCTTCTTTCAAGGCTCAATTCAGTGTTGTTATCGGGCGCTTCCGCTTTCCACCAGATCATATTTTCAGTATCCAGCGCCTTGCCCGAAAATTCGGTTATGCGTAAGGGTAAGGCAGCTCCGGCAAAAGTTACGGTAAAGATCGCTTTGGTATTTTCAATGCCGTCAAAAAGCAGCAGGTAATTGGTATTTGCCGCCAGCCCGTTAACCGGAATTATTCCATCACTCTGGAAGCTCGTAGATAAAATGGGAGTAGGAAACGACTGACCGGCGGGACAGGATGCGACCTGGTAAACGGCCAGTTGTACACCGGTAACGGGTATTCCGCGCGGTCCCGTTGGACAGGATGCGATAGACGCCGGCACCGTGGTGTAACCGCTGATAGAAAGCGATAAGTTTCCCCCGGCACTATTTGTTTTAAAAGCATAGTAGGCCGTGTTGGTAATGGCTGTGAAACTGCCATCGGTAGTGAGCTGCAGGTAACCGGGATCCACAAATTTATTACTGGTAGCGTGTACCAGATCGAATGTAACCGAGGTATTGGGCGAAGTGGGCGTGACAGGAAAGCTGGCCGGACAATTATCGTTTGGCTCTGAGATCGTTGCCAGTGGAATCATCTCACCATAAGTGCAGGGGCCTAGCGCCACCCCTTTGGGATTGATCATGTAGGCGGCGCCAAGCATCGCTGAATAGTCTTCACTAATGCGGCGGAGGCCGGCATTCAATGCATAGTTCATTACTTTCTGCGGATTCGCTGTAGGTCCGGTACCCTGCGGCCCATCGTTGATATGCCCCAAATTAACCGCATGTCCCAATTCATGAAAAATAACCGTTTCAAGGTCCACATCGTTAATACTGCTTGAGAATGGGGAGCAGGGACCATAAGAAAAAGAAACATCGGGCCCTGTAGAAACACCGCTGTTCCTGATCACTATATCGAACCCGGGCTTAAAGGCCTGGTTCCCGTATATATCGTCGGTACAGATCGACCCGGATATGTAGCAAACGGCAAGCACGCCCGCTGGTAAATGTATATTACCCGGGAAATTATTGTCAAACATCACCATATTGGTCGAATCGAAGGCGTTAACGAGCTGCTGTGTGTCCGCGCCACCTTCTATTACATTAAAGCCCGAACATTCTTTCCAGGTTGTCAGTGCACGTTGAAAAGTGCTTTTAGCCACACTTGAAAAAATATCGACGCCGTTATTGTTTGTATTATTCGAATACAGAATGGTGTAGCCGCCGAGCCCGTTGAGGTTGGCGGGCCTTATTTCTTTGTAGATATCGGTATTGGGAGCAATCGTAAATACGGCATCCAGAACACTAAAGGTTACTACCAGGTTCGAGGCAGAGCCCGCGAGAGCGCCGGCGCTGTTTCTCACATAAATCAGTCCCGAACCGGCCTTGGAAGGAACGCGCACCCTGATTTGATTATCCGCCCAGGACAGGATCAGCGGTGAATCAAAAGAAACACCGGAGTAGGAACCTCCGGAGCCATCGTCGGGATTATCGAAGAAAACGGCCGCTGCTCCCGAAGGCGCATTATCAAACCCAGAACCATTAATCGTTAAAACATTATTGGCAGGGTCGAGCAGCGTTCCCGCAGTGACCGTAGCGGGGCTGAAAGAACTAATGACCGGCGCCAGCAACTGGTTAAGAATATTTACCTGCGCAGTGTTCTCTCCCATCACACGGAAAGCACTGTTGACAATTTTAAATTGCCGGCCTGTTTTTGTATTAAGCGCCTTATATAACTGCCTGCTGATATCCTGGTATTTCACAAATGGAGCATCGGCGCCCTGCAATTTCATGTCGTATTTAAAAAATCCCTGCGCGCTGCTGTATACCTCAAAACCTTTTATAATATTTTTTGAAACCTTTGCCGCTTCATGACAGAAAAAAACGCCTACATCGCTTTTGTTGAGCTGTAGCAGATGACTGGCCGACATAAACTTGTTTCCCACGCTTCCACCGGTAGTAATGATATCTACAGAGTCGGCCTGAAAATTACCTTTGAAAATTTTATAGACCGCCACACGGTTGCGGGTAAAAATCATTGAATGGCTGTCGTTCCAGAATCCTTCCTGGCTAATAACCTTACCTTCCACGATAAGACTGGAATGCCCTATTTTTTCGTCCAGTGAAACAGGGTATAGCCCCTGCGCCCCTGCCCTGCAGAACATCATAAGCAACGTCAATAGCAGTACGCCGCATATGCAGGGATGGGATCTGTTTATGAACACGGATTTCGATTAAGCCAGTAGAACGCCTATTACAGGAAGAATGATATATGACCAAACGCATTTTTACGCGTGTAAAACTAAATGGAGTTATAGATACTATCGGGCCGGCCTATACGTTGTCGGATCAGTTCAAAAATTAGTAGCAATACGATAAACGGATCGGAATTCACCCACCGTGAAAACTGCATATATGCGAATGTTATCAAGTTATTAACAAATCCTTATCGACTCATCGGCAGGCGGGCATAATTAATGCATTGTTGAATTACTTCCTCATGGAAGCATATAAAATATATCACATATGAAGAAAACGTTAGTGCCCCTGGCAATCGCCGCTACATTTTTGATTGCCGCATGTTCGAAAAAATCCAATGATTCCGGAACGCCACCTCCTGATAAGGACACGATTCCCACGGTCAAGGCAGCAGACCTTCTTGCCGCCCATATCTGGAAAATCGATACCATCGCCTTTGATACCAATAATGACGGAACTATCGATACGGGAGTACCTGGCGGTCTGAAGGCCTGTGATATGGACAATACCCTGAAATTCAATGCCGACGGCACGGGTGTTTTTGATGAAGGCGCCTTAAAATGTGTGGACACAACTGCACAATCTGTTCCTTTTACCTGGTATTTGAAAGACAATGATTCTACCGTCAACATAACCGGTGCCATACCCGGGGAATTACATGGTGATATTCATATCATGGCTTTAACGGATTCCACGCTGACGATGTCCAAAACAATTCCGTATGGCGGTGCGACGGCTGACCTGATTATTGCATTGAAGAAATAAATGCTGTCAATATAATCATTAGAGCTATCATAAACCTCAACCGGCCTTTTTGAACTACCCGGCCGCGTTGAAAATTAAAATGAGATTCGTTTCGCAAAACGGGTCTCATTTTAGTTTTGAGCCTCCCTATATATATTAATTTTCCATTATGCCTGCCCGTTTCAATTTCATGTGGGCGAGATAAGGATGATCCGGGTTCACTATTAATTCCTGGCGCTGCGGATGAATGAGCACATCCATATCTTCTATAGGAAATGCACCCAGCAGCGGCTCACTGTCGCCGGGCAGTACCATCGCCCTGCATGTGGATTTCCGGTTCATGAATCTCAACTCCACTCCTTTCACGACATCACATTCCACGCGGCGGCCATCGGCCGTTTCGGCCGTACGCCGTTCATCCACGGGAAACTGCAGTATCGCCTGGATGTTTTCATTAATACATAACATCAGCGCGCCGGTATCTACAAGCATCTCGCAATGCACCCGCCTCACTTCATCGGCACCGATAAACAGCCGGCGTGCATCTTCCAGGTCGTATCCATTGATCAGTTCTACCTGTGCATATATTAATCCCATAGATTGCATTTAATGGTTCAATGTCTAAATTAATTGGTAATTGTAAAATTAAAATGAGAAAAACCTCTTAATTTGGCCGGAAAAAAACGGAAAACTACACGCTTATATTACTTATATTATCTTTAATGATTGTCGCATCGGGCATTGCGGACAGGTTAAAGATTTCAGTTCCCGTATTTTTATTAGTAGTAGGCATAATCATCGGCTTTGCGCCGGCTGTTCCCGATATCGAGATTAATCCGGATGTCATCATGCTCCTGTTTCTGCCGCCATTGCTATATGATGCGGCGTTTAATATTTCATTCAAAGATTTCACCACAAATATCAACACCATCAGCACGCTGGCCATAGGTCTGGTGTTTATTACCACGGCAGGCATCGCAGTAGTGGCGCATTATATGATACCCGGCATGAGCTGGCCCCTCTCCTTTGTATTGGGTGCGATACTTTCGGCCACCGATGCCGTGGCGGCTATTGGTATCACAAAAGGGCTTAAGCTGCCACATAAAACCATTACGATACTGGAGGGAGAAAGTCTTGTCAACGATGCTTCAGCGCTCATTGCTTACCGTTTCGCTGTAGCCGCAGTAACGGGTATTGCTTTCGTGTGGTGGAAAGCCTCTTTACAATTTGTTGCAGTGCTTGGAGGCGGCTTTCTTACCGGGTTCATATTGGCGCGGTTATTAGGTTTCGTGCTTCGTTTTTTCCGCACCAACGACATGGTCGTAATCAGTCTTATGTTATTGATGCCCTTTGTAGCCTATGTGCTGGCTGAGCACTTTAAAGTATCAGGCGTGGTGGCCGTAGTGGTGCTCGGACTGGGCATAGCCAGGCTGAGCCGCGAAAAATTTCCCGATAGTGTAAAACAACAATCCAAACATTTCCGTGAAGTAGTCATTTTCCTGCTGAATGGATTAATATTTCTGCTGATCGGCATGGAGTTTCCGCTGGTATCTAAAAAAATATCGCAGACAGATATATGGCCCTATATCGGTTATGCTGCTATTATCACACTCGTTGCGCTGATCATCCGCATGCTGAGAGTCTATCTGCAACAGTTTAACCTTCAGAAAGCATTCCGGGGAAAGCGCCGCATCAGCGAAGATGCGTTGTTCGACTCAAAGACCAGCTTTATCATCACCTGGTCGGGTATGCGTGGAATTGTTTCTCTTGCCATCGCCATCGGTTTACCCATTACACTGGAAGATGGCCAGTTATTTCCCATGCGCGATGAAATTATTTTTATTTCCATCGCCGTAGTGCTCCTGTCTTTACTGGGACAGGGCTTAACGCTACCCTGGGTCGTAAAAAAATTCAGCGGGAAATAACCCCTGTCATTACTACAAAATAGTGTACATATTTATCCGCATAGGGTAAAAAAGCGAAAAGCTGAAAGTGTATGTTTACACCGGCAGCGTTTGACGCTTTCTTATTTCTTAATTTAAATTATGATCGTAGATATTCATACGCATGTTTTTGAACCTGACTCCGATTTTGGGCCGAAGTTGCAGGCCGATTTAAAGCGTTGCGGGGTGGACCAGGCAGTTTGGGGAAATGTTGCAGAGCGGCATCTTGAAACTACCCGCGCGGCAGATGTGGCCGTTGTATTCGGTTTGCAGGCATCCGCTACAGGCTGGGAGATACCCAATGAAAAAGTGGCCGCCCATGTAGCCCGTGCAGCCGATCGCCTGTTATTTTTTGCTTCTATCGATCCGGTGGCACCGGGATTTATGGAGGAACTGGAAAAATGCCATCAACAGTTAGGGGCTGTTGGCGTTAAACTGGCACCTCTTTATCAGGGTGTGCATCCTGCAGATCCCAGGTATTATGAAATTTACCGGTACTGTAACAGACACGGGCTGCCAATTCTTTTTCATACGGGCACTTCCTTTGTCAGCGGCACCCCGCTGGACTATTCCCGTCCTGTTCACTTTGATGCGGTAGCCGTCGATTTTCCTGATCTGCGTATGATACTGGCGCATCTCGGTCATCCCTGGGAAGGTGAAACGATTGCGGTTATACGCAGGCACGCGAATGTATATGCCGATTTATCCGCGCTGTATTACCGCCCCTGGCAATTTTATAATTCCATGCGTTTGCTGGTAGAATACAAATCAGAAAACAAAGTGCTTTTCGGTTCTGATTTTCCTTTTACAACTACAGGCGACTCATTGAAAGGTGTACGCGAAATGAATGCCATA
>JBGAJL010000147.1:0-8618 GCA_044224935.1 Flavitalea sp. | reverse complement strand
AATCTTGACGATATGATGGCTACCGCCTGGAAATGGGAACAGCGGCTAAAAGTGGATGAAAAATTCTTCCAGACAAAGTCGGCTGATCTGAACTGACGTGTAAGCCCCTTTAAAACTGAGCCACGGTTAATTAGAGTTTTTGGGACAGGGTCATAACCTGGGCCAATGGTAATACGATTTGTAGATAAACTCATCTGACTATTATTTGAGATAACCTGATTTTCAGCTCTACATGCGAAGTAGAAAACAGGCTACTTCCTGTATAATAAATAATTTATGAAGTACTACTTTATTTTTATACTATTCAATATGTATTGTCTTATTTGTAAGACAAACAAACCATTGCAAACCCGGCATGATTCATTTACCCTGAGCGGAAATATTATCGGAAGAGATACAGGCTGGATTGTTTTATGGTATCCGGACACTTTAGGTGTCTATATCAAAGACACGGCAATTGTGAAAGGTGGTAAATTTGAATTCAAAGGTTTTTTAAAAGAGCCCTCTTTTGCTCATCTCTTAGATTCGGGAACAAAACATGTAAGCTTTTATCTTGAAGGCGGAAAACAAACAGTTAGTATTGACGAAAACAAGTTTGACTCTGCTGTTTTCAACGGATCAAATACGCAAAGCGAAAATGCATCCCTGGATAAAAAAATCAATCAATATCAGCGAAGAAGGTTGGATCTCACTAAAGAATTCAAGAAAGCTGATTCTTCACTTGATATGGAGAAAGACAGTACTAAAAGGGCTAAAATCGCAGGTCTCAAGGCTGAAATCGAAGGTCGTGTGAAAAAATTGTATGATTCTATAGTTGATACAAAGGTTGCTTTCATTAGTAGTCATCCAAACTCTTATGTAAGTCCAACTGAACTGTTGAGCTTGATTATTGTCAGCGGAATCCTTTGCAAAAAGCTGAAAAGTTATACAATGGATTATCCATCCAAACAAAAGAGTCAATACCGGGCCTAATGATAAAGGAGGAATTTAAAAATAGGGCTGGCACTATCACTGACAGGCTCTTTTATACCAGACTTTGGGGATAGACCTTAATAACAGGGAAATTTCGATCAATCAGTTCAAATCAAAATATGTTCTGTTAGATTTTTGGGCGAGTTGGTGCGCGCCTTGCCGTGAGCAGTTACCTCATTTGAAAGAAGTATATAACGCATACCATTCCAGGGGATTTGAAATAGTGGGTATTTCGAGTGACAAGAAAATAGAAACCTGGAAAGAGACCATAAAACAATTTGGGATTCAAATATGGCCACAGATATTGTATAACGATCAGATCAAAGAAATATTTAAATCTATCAATACAATACCACAACAGATATTACTTGATCGTACGGGAAAAATCATCTGGAGCTCCCTGGAAGAAAATAAAAGTAATTGGGAAAAAGTACTAAAAGAAAAATTAGATTAGTTTGGAATAATAGGCGTTTTGATGTCATGATAGAAAAGGAAGGTCCAGTGATTTTCGGTCCCTTCCTTCATCCATTGCTGCCGCAGCAGCATGCATTTTTTTCCATCGTAATCATATTTCGCGATATACTTGCTCTTCATCTGCGAATATTGCGGTGCATCATCACCCCCAAAAAAAATAATTTTTCCGTTTTCCTTTATCGTAAACACCTGGTGATAGCGGCTATGCGCGGAAGTCATCCGGTAATCGATATAACCATCTATCGTGCCATCGCCATCTAGCAATATCACCTGCTTATTATCCTGCAAACAATATAAATCCTCCTTAATATAAGATGCCGAGCCATCACCTAACGCAAATTCCAGCTCCTGCCGCTGCACATAATATTTTGCAAGGGGGAAACTTAATTTATCAGTGCCTTTTACGCCCACTCCTCCCGAATGATCCTTATGTAAATGGCTCATCAGCACTTTTGTTACTTCCGAAGGGTTAATTCCTTCATTCATCATCAGCTGATGCAATTGCGGTACACCATTTTCATTGATGAATCCCAGCCCGGTATCGCACAGCAGAATATCATTATCGGTGATAACCAGAAAGGGTTGCACTTCAACCAGCAGGCTGCCTGCGGGCCTTTCTTTCAGTATATCCTGCGATTCGTTAAAAGGAACAAAAGCTTTTGTTTTATCTACCGTAAATGCGCCCTCACTCAGTGGAATAATTTTCATACTGCAAAGATATTTCTATCTGAGCACCATTTGGCGGTCGGCATCCAATCTTATCAGGATCGCTAGCATAATGGAGAAGGTAAGCAATGAAGTGCCGCCATAACTTACAAACGGCAGCGGGATACCGATAACCGGTGCAAGCCCTATCGTCATGCAAACATTTATTGCGATATGGAAGAAGAACACCGAAGCCACACCATAAGCATAACATCTGCTGAACACGCTTCGCTGCCGTTCGGCAACCATGATAATTCTTAATAAAAGAAAAATATATAATCCGAGAAACACAACGCTTCCTGCAAAACCAAAACCTTCCCCAATAGTGCAGAAAATAAAATCTGTTCGCTGTTCGGGAACAAAATCAAATCTTGTCTGGGTGCCTTTCAGAAACCCTCTTCCCAGGAAACCTCCGGAGCCAATCGCGATCTTGCTCTGCCGCACGTTGTAATCGGTATCCTTCATTTTGGTAGCGGCCACTTCCTCTTCTTCCACTGTATTAACAGCCGCATAAGGATTCTCACGGCCGATCAGGGAGAATATTCTTTCCACCTGGTGCTTCTGCAGCACATGAGTAAATAAAAACGGTACGGCAAAACGCTGAACGCTCACACATACCAGCCAGATGATGCCGATGCTGATAACCAGTTGCTTATTGCGCCGCGCCTGCCTGCGCAATAAAAATATCGCGCCCCCGGCAATGGCCGTCAATATGATGGCAAGCGTATTCTTTTCAACGAGCAGCGTGGCCACCACCAGTGTGGCAAAAGAAAATCCAACGACAAGATAAATAGCGGGCAATCCTTCGCGGAACATCACGAGGAAAAACGCAAAATATACCAACGCCAGGCCTGTTTCCTTCTGGGCGATAGCGATCAATGCCGGCAGCAGCACGATCCCCGAGGCGATCAGTTGTGCCCGTGGCCTTGTAAATTCAGTTTCCACTCTCGACAAATATTTTGCCAGTGCAAGGTTCACAAAGATCTTGCAGAAATCTGCCGGCTGAATATTGAAGCTGCCGACCTTAATGATCGAGTCCGTTCCTTTTATCGCTGTGTGCAGGGGAAACACCAGCAGCAGCATAAAAATTCCGGCGGCATAAAAGATATTCGCTGTTGCGGTAAAAAATTTACTGTCGGTGAGCAGGATAAAAAGGCCCAGAACCAGCGATATCACGAAAAATAAAGCCTGTCTGCCATAATCGGTTTTTAATTTCAGGAAGCCATCCAGCACGTTTTCCCCTTCGCGATAGGTAACGGAAAAAATACTGAGTATGCCGATTGCCACCAGCGCGCAATACAACCAGATCATTATCCAGTCCACGCCTTTCGATATAGCAGGGCTGCGCTGGCTCATTGCTTTTTCTTTTTTTCGTTACTGACCCAGATTTCGGATTGCTGCCGTATGGGGCTTTGCGGAGAAAGAGGATCAACCTGCCCGGTCTTCCCAGGCAGATCCCGGTCCCGCACTTCGCGGGAAACATACCGGCGCTGCAGGGAAGCGGCGACATCGTCATTACCCGTGCGGGGCAGAATGGCTGCCTGCAATTTCTTTACGGGCGGCACTTTGGGCTTTTCCTTTTTCTCATAGCTCTGCACCGGCACATACTGCTGGTGCAAATATTTTCTGATGTAGTTGCTGTCGCCGGTTCTGTTGAACCAGTAGGCGCCTCTTGTCGAGTCCATGATAAACTGAAGACGGGGCAGATAGGAAGGCATCAGGTTGGCAGCGGCAATTTCTTCTGCTTTTTTCACCCTTTCTGCCCGCAACGTATCATTCAGATATTTCTCAACCAGGATAGAAGCGATGGGTGCGGCCCAGGTGGACCCGAATCCTGCATTCTCTACCACAACGGCCACTACAATTTTCGGATTTTCCCTGGGTGCGAAACAAACAAACAGCGAATTATCCTTCAGCTTGATTCTTTTATGATCGATCACGCGAAAGTTTTCCGCAGTACCTGTTTTTGCACAGATATTGATGCCCGGGATCTTCGCCACCTTTCCGGTTCCTATATCCACCACATCCTGCATTCCGCTGATCACCGTTTCATAAGTGGATTCAGAAATATGCGTGAGCACTTCATGTTTTTTCAGGAATGGATTTAATATCGAATCTTCGGGAGTGGCCTTTTCAATATTTCTTACGAAATGCGGCGTATAATAATATCCTTTGTTCGCAACAATAGAAATACCATTCGCAATCTGCAAGGGAGTTGCCAGCATCATATCCTGGCCGATACCCAGTGTCACATTGGTGCAGGAGTTCCAGGAGTTATTATATACTTTATTATATACAGAGGTGTCGGGAATATTTCCGCGGTCCTCACTCGGCAGGTCAACACCTAACCGGTTGCCGTATCCGAATTTATTCATGTATTCCTTCCATTTTTCATACCCCACTTTCACATTGCCGTATTGCGGATTGTCCACGATCAGCCGGTATGCATTTGCAAAAAAAGAGTTGCACGACCAGGCGATGGCGGTGCGCAGGTCCTTGGCATGGCCGGGCATCTTCTCCGTGCATTTTACCGGGCGGTTGCAACCATAATAAGCGCCTGAGCAGGCGATGCCGCTTTGTGGGGTGAGCACACCTTCATCGAGCCCTATCAGCGCCTCAATAGGCTTATAAGTCGATCCTGCCGGATAAGTACCCTTGATGGCCCTGTTCAGCAGCGGCGCAGCGGCACTGTTGACCAGCCTGCCATAGTTCTTTTGTTTATTGGGGCCGGTTAATTCATTCGGATTAAAATCAGGACCCGACACCATCGCAATGATTCCGCCTGTTTTCGGCTCAATCGCCACCACGCTGCCTACTTTATTCGTCATCAGTTTTTCAGCAAGCTGCTGCACTTCGATATCGATGTATGTATTCAGGCTTCTTCCCGGAATGGCAGCCGTATCGAATTTCCCATTCTCATATTTGCCGACAAGACGGTTTTTATTGTCCTTAATTAAATTATTTACGCCCCGCTGTCCCATCAGCACACTTTCATAATACGCTTCGAGGCCGCTCCGGCCCACGTAGTCACCCATCATGTAAAAACCTTTCGAACGCTTAATGATATTTGAATCTGCTTCACCCACATATCCCATGATATGGGCCGCCGCGTTGAAAGGATAAACGCGCACGGGCCTTTCCACTAAAGCGAACCCGGGAAACTTCCAGATATTTTCATCAAGCCGCGCATAAATATCGGGGGGAAGTAGATCCTCATATATCGATGGGCGGTACCGTCCGTTTTTGATCCTCGCCTCCAGCATGCGCTTGTTAAATTCTGTCGTATCTATTCCCAATAAATTACAAAGGCTGCCGGTGTCGATATTTTTTACTTCGTTGGGTGTTACCACCAGGTCATACATGATGGTATTGTTCAGTATCGCTTTCCCTTTTCTGTCGTAAATGATTCCCCTGTTCGGATAAACCACTTTCCTGAATACCGCATTGTTCAATGCAAGCTGGCGGTAATTATCCGACACCAGCTGCAGGTTAAAAAGCTGAAGGATGATAATGAGGAATACGCCGAGAAATATCAGGCGGATTATATTGCTGCGCGACTGGTTAAAAACGGACATAGGATTATGCTACAATTAGGCGGTATTGGTCCGGAATTTTTCTTTTCTGAAGAAAAGGATCTCGGTTACAAAGATAAGCAGCATGCTTACACCGGTGCTTGCCAGAACCTTTCCCACGAAATAAATAAAGGAACCGAAATTTATCCATTCCAAAAATACAAGATAGCCATTATGGATCAATGTTAAAATAAACACATAGATCGCATAGGAGGCGAGCCCCATACTGGTTACCGAGGGTGAGCCGTAATTCTGCTCCGTACCTTCCTGCCGGATGAGGATATTGATAAGAAAGGGCCGCAGGTAAGCGATCAGCGTGCACGGGGCAGCATGCAGTCCCGGCGTTTTTGTAAAATAATCAAGCGTTAATCCAAACAGGAACCCTACCAGGGTGAGCCCTATCCGGGGGGTATTGAAAGGCAGCCAGAGAATATACAGGAAATATAAATAGGGAACGATAAACTGGTGCAGCGGCTTCACCTGGAACAGCACGAATTCCTGGACCAGGATAAACAAAAAGAAACGAATAATATTTTTTACCAGCTTGCTCATTGATTTTTCTTCGCGGCCTCCTCTACCCTGTTTTGCTCTTCTTTCTGAAGATTATCTACCACCGTTACATATTCGACAGTATAGAAATTGGTGGAAGGCTTTACTTTCAGCGAGTAGAAATTGCTCGACTTATCGTCGATCACTTCGGTTACCGTTCCGATCATAATTCCCGGCGGAAAAGAGAGCGAATACCCGCTTGTTACTACCGAATCGCCCTTTATTACCTTCACGCTTTTAGGGATATTGATCATGGTCACCTCTTCGGGGGTTTCACCGTCCCATTGTATTTTTCCAATCTCACCTGTTTTGCGGAGTTTTGCGCTCACGCTGCTGCGCCTGTTGAGCATCGTCATCACCACAGCGAAGTTTTCACTGGTGTTCACCACCACGCCTACCAGCCCGGCCGGGCTGATAACGCCCATTTCTTTATGCACTCCCTGGTTTTCGCCACGGTGAATGGTAATATAATTATTTTGAAGGCTCACGGAATTATTAACTACGCGGGCAGAGCGCCAGATATATTTCCGGGTAGTGCCGAGCGTATCATATTTGGTTGTGTCCGTGTAGATTATTTTAGCAGAATCGGGTACCTGGAAGTCCGATTTCAGGTGATTGAGCAATTGTTCATTCTGCGCAGCCAGTGCTTCATTGATTTTCTTAAGGTTGAAATAATATTCGATGTTGTTATACTTCGAGCTTACGCGGCCGGTTACTTCATTGGCAACGCCCATGAAGGCGGCTTCGTGGAATTTATTGTAGCGGAATAAAAAAGACAGGGCCACGATCTGCAACACCAGGAAGAAAAGAAAGTTGAAATACCTTCTGATGAAGAGAAAAATATTTCGCACGTAGAAATTTTTTTTATCTCATTACAAAAGGATACCTGTCGTAATGCTTCAGGGCCAGTCCTGTTCCTCTGACCACGCTTTTCAGGGGATCGTCGGCAACATGTACGGGTAATTTTATTTTCTGCATAATGGCAGGCATGAGCCCGGTTTCCCTGACCACGCTCTTGAGCGGATCGTCGGCCACATGAACGAACCGGCTTGATTTTCTGGCTGGTACTGTCAGGCCCCACCAACAATGCGCACCCGCCAGTGAGGTATAGTCCCGCGCCTGAATATCACCGGCAATTCCGGGCGGTGTCATTTCGAGCGCTTTCAATATCGCCTCTTCTATTTTAAAGAAATACTTTATCGAGCGCTTCGGCTACTTCCTGGTAGCTCACCATGATCTGTTTGGGAATTCCGGTTACCAGGTCGCGGCCATTAACGGGCATGTCTTCCGGGGCGCTTTCGAGGTCTTTCATGGCTGCGCCGATGTTGATCTTGATCTGCTCGGCCGTTCTTTCACCGATCAGCAGGCTATGATAGCGGCGAAGCGCTTCCATGATGTCTGCAGTGAACTCGTCACCGGCAATCCTGATCGACTGGTCGCAGACGATACCGGCCAGGGCGATCACGGTAATACCGGTAGTACCCCCGCCAATATCGATGATCATATTGCCCACGGGCTCTTCTACGTCTATACCGATCCCCAGGGCAGCAGCCATGGGCTCATGTAATAAATAAACTTCCTTTGCCCCGGCCTGTTCGGCGCTGTCGCGCACCGCACGCTTTTCCACTTCGGTAATGCTGCTGGGAATACAGATCATCATCCTCCAACTGGGGGGAAACAAGGGTTTTTTGGGATAGATCATTTTGATCATTTCCCGGATCATCAGCTCGGCTGCGTTAAAGTCGGCAATCACACCATCTTTCAGGGGACGCACGGTGCGAATACTTTCATGGGTCTTTTCGTGCATCATCAGCGCCCGCTTTCCTACAGCCAGCACCGTCTTCGGGTTGTTCCTGTCAAGGGCTACTATGCTCGGCTCGTTAACAACAATCTCATCATTATGAATGATCAGGGTGTTTGCGGTTCCCAGATCCATTGCGATCTCCTGCGTCAGAAAATTGAATAATCCCATGTTATTTATCCAGGTTCAGATTTTAAATCATTGTGTATTGCCAGCAAAATTGACGGAAATAATCCGAATTAACAAAGTAAACGACAGACCAGTAATATAAACTACAAAGTGAGTGTAATATTATTGATTGAAATAAAAATGTTTGATTCGTAAGCGTTACGATGTTCATACCCACCCCTAACCCCTCCGGAGGAGGGGATGTAGCTCGCAAATAAAATTGTTGCTTCTAAATAGCAGCAGCTTGCATACCCTCCTCGGAGGGTCGGCGCTCAGCAGCGAGCTACACATAAACAAATTAAGGAAGCGCCGGGGTGGGTCGCGCAATGCATACTCCATTCTACTGATGCACAAATCCGAGTTTCCTTTCCACTTCC
>JBGAJL010000146.1:0-8128 GCA_044224935.1 Flavitalea sp. | reverse complement strand
TTCTCCGATATTCATTGATTGGCATTATACAACCAGCGCCCTGTTTCAATGGATGGGCCAGCTGACCGGAGAACCGTATCGAAAGCTTGTGATGGGATGCTGTGGCCTGCTGGTGCAGTGGCTGTTCCTGTATTTTCTTTATAAAAAGAAAGCCTTTCTCAAAATCTGAGAATTCCGGCCGATGGCAGCGCGAAACTGATCAGCGTCATATTACCTGCCGACCTGGGTCATTTCCCGAACGTGGAAGTAGAAATAATTTTGGCATCTGCTCTCTCACGCCAAAATTTTTGAAAATGCCAACCCAGCTAGCGCCGGAGATCCACGAGATCATCAGGAAAGTGCCTTTCGTACCGGCAGTATCGATTATTGTTCCGTTTAATCCAAAAATGATTTCTTCTGTAACCCTTCATCGGCAGATGGATGAATACTATGCCGAGGTGTCCGAAGTAATTCTGAAGCAATATGATGATGAGCTGGGAATCGTGGTGCTGCAGAAACTTGCTGGGGTATTGAAGAATCTGCGATACAGTACTCTTTTTCAGAGTGTTGCCATTTTTGTTTCGCCTGTGTTTCAAAAGGTTTTTTACCTGCGTTTTCAGGTGTCGCCGTATGTTCATGTGGGCGATGATTTTTCGATCAGGGAAGTGCTGGCACAAAAAAGAAAAATAAACAGGATGATGGTGTTGTCTCTTTTCCCGGGCAAGGCTTCATTATACCTGTTTTCGTCGGGTAAATTACTCCTGATGAAAGAAGATATTTCAGCGGCGGCTGAAAACAGCTACCGGCAATTGGATAAAGAGCTCAAGTGGTTGCTTGATGCCTATTCGCTCCCGGTTATTGCGGCAGGAGGGAAGGAACAGTTGTCGGCTTTTCAAAAAGTTACGCAGAACGCGAGATTAGTTGTAAAATATGTTCCCCTGGATCCTGGCTTTTCAAATCACCCGGATAATTTATTGCAGGCGATTCATTGCTATACGTCGAACCGGGAAGAAATCAGGAGAGCTTTTTTGCAAAAGGATCTGGCATTTGCCAGGAGGAATGGTAAGCTTGCTTTTGGATTCGAATCAATTGGTGATGCAGTATACAAACAGAGAGCCCTGCGGCTGTATATCAGAAGTAGTTTTTTGCGGCATTACGAACAGGGCTCGGAAAGTTTCGACAGCTCTGATCCGGACAGGTTTTATAACCGCTTTTCTTATGTAAAAAACAGCCTGGAAGATATTATCGCCGAAGCGTTGGAATCGGATGCAGACGTGGAAGTGGTTGACGATGATTTCCTGGACGACTACCAGAATATTGTGCTGGTAAAAAAATAAAAAAGAGGCCGCTGCGAGGCGGCTTCTTTTTTATTTACCATTTAAATATTAAAACTGGAATTGAAGGCCCGACCTGGAAATATGATAAGCTTCTCTCTCGAGATATTCCCTGTGTGCGGGATGCGCGATATTGATGAGTGCTTTTGCGCGTTCCTGTAAATTCTTTGCATACAAGTTGGCGATGCCGTATTCGGTAACGACATACTGCGCATGTGCGCGGGTCGTAACCACGCCGGCGCCTTTTTTCAGGAAGGGCATGATCTTGCTTTCTCCGCTGCTGGTGATCGAAGACAACGCGATGATAGGCTTGCCTCCTTCGGAAAGTGATGCCCCCCGCATAAAATCCATCTGGCCACCTACGCCGGAAAACATTTTTGATCCGATCGAGTCGGCGCATATCTGCCCGGTAAGATCGATTTCGATTGCGCTGTTGATGGCGGTAACTTTTGGATTTTGCCTGATCACATGCACATCATTAACATAACCAATATCCAGCATCTCAAAAAGAGGATGATCATTGACATAATTATACAGCCTCTGTGTGCCGAGCAGGAAACTGGATACTATTTTTCCTTTTCTTTTCTTTTTTAGTTCACCGGTGATTGCTCCCGATTCGATCAGGTCGATGAGCCCGTCGGAAAACATCTCGGTATGGATGCCTAATTTTCTATGAGAGGAAAGCATACCGAGAACGGCATTTGGAATTTTTCCTATGCCCATCTGTAAAGTGGCGCCGTCTTCGATAAGAGACGAAACGTTTTCGGCAATCTTATAGGTGACCGGGTCAGGGGCTTCTGTTTTTATTTCCGGAATTTCATCGATCACGCGCACCATCGTGTGAATTTTACTTGCATGGATCAATGCATCGCCATAAGTTCTGGGCATATGTGGATTTACCTGTGCAATGATATGCCTGGCCACACTCAAAACCGCAGGTGCGATATCTACCGATACGCCGAGTGAGCAATAGCCATGCTCATCCGGCGGCGACACATGAACGAGTGCAAAATCTATCGGAATAATTCCCTTTCTGAATAATGCGGGAATTTCGCTCAGGAAAACAGGGATATAGTGTGCCCGGTGTTGCTGAACGGCTTTTCTCAGGTTGGCGCCTATAAAGAAACAATTCACAGTAAATACTTCGGGATGGTCTGCGTAGCTGGCGTCGCCTTCGGTATGCATCTGGTAGATGGTTACATTGCTCAGTTCGTGCACTCTTCCGGATAATTCTTTGATTAAATGCTGGGGCGCGGCGGCGCCTGTTTGTACGAACACATTACTGCCGGAGGTAATCATGCTGGCTGCTTCTTCACCGCTGCAATAGTGGATATTCATTGTAAAAGTTTTGGCGAATGTCCGAATCGGATTGCTGTTTTGCTTTGACCTGGTTCCACTGCCGGGCTGATTTTAATCAGGTTTGAAGTTCAGCAGTTAAAGTATAAACATCGCAGCGGCCGCAGTGCGTGCAGCATTGCTCAGCCTGTTAATCTTTCTGTGTAATACGGCTGACTATTGATTAGCCGGCTCATCATCTTCTTATGAATTTTTTGATATAGTTTGCGTTTGCCTGATGGCATAAGATAGATCCATTGCCAAACCATCAACCATACGACGAGAAGGAGCTGCTGCTACGCCTGGAAGCAGATGATAAATCAGCGTTTGACGCGCTTTATTATCATTATGAGCCCAGGCTCAGGTTGTTTTTATATCCCTTCACCGGTGCGGACGAAAATAGGATGAACATGATACTCCAGGATGTTTTTGTAAAGCTCTGGCTGAAAAGAAAGGACCTGGTGGGAATCGCTTTCCTGGAATATTACTTGCAGCGCATGGCGAAAAACCGCCTGTTCGATTTGCTGAAACTGCATACGATACGTGAGCGCCATAAAAAAACATACGCCAGCCTGCAGGATGAAACCGATAACACCACGGGGGAGCAACTGCAGCTAAAAGAATACCTCGCCATCGCCAGGAAAGGCATAGAAAAGCTTCCGCTCCGGCGACGTGTCATTTTCTCCATGAGTGTGTTGGATGGCCTTTCGCTGGATGAAATAGCCGAACAAATACAGGTTTCCAAAGATGTGGTGAAAAAGCAGCTTCAAAAAGCAAAAGCATTTTTAAAAGAGTATATCGCTCAAAATGGTGAGTTGCTCCTGGTGATTTGCTGGGCCACATTGTTTTCTCTGGGCGCCTGATTTTTTTTCCTTACCCGTCTCCTTTCTTTTTCGACATTCGTTTTATATATACTGCAGTATGATCAATTATTCAGAAATATTAGCCAAATACGCCCGTCGTGAAGCAAGTGCCGGAGAACAGGAATCCTTCCGGCAATGGCTGCAGACGCTTACCCCCGGGCAAATGGAAGCGCTGATCGACGAGTATGGCGATATCGTTGCTGCTATCCCGGAAATGCAGGATAAACCAGATACCGGATTGCTCGCCGCTGTTCATGAGGAGATAGCGGGCAAAGAGGAAATGATCTCTTCACCTTCCGTTTACCGCATTTCTTTTATGCGTCGCTGGTGGGCGGCGGCATCCATTATTCTTGCAGTGGCTATTGGCGCTTACCTCTGGAATCAAAAGTTAAAAGCAAAAAATGAAAACGTAAAAGTTGCAGAGACGGATTTTCTAAAAAAGGATATAGCTCCGGGAAAAGATGGGGCCATACTGACGCTGGCTGATGGTTCGCAGGTGGTATTGGACAGCCTGGGCAATGGTGTGGTTGCAATGCAAAACGGATCGCAGGCCGTTATCAGGAACGGCGAGTTGGTGTATGATGTGACGGGAAATGCTGCCGGGGAAATCGTTTATAACACAATGAGCACTCCAAAAGGACGGCAGTTCAGCCTGTCATTGCCCGATGGCACACGGGTATGGTTAAACGCTGCGAGCTCGATCAGGTATCCTACGATTTTTAAAGGCAGCGAAAGAAGGGTGGAGGTGAAAGGTGAGGCCTATTTTGAAGTGGCGGAAAATAAAAGAATGCCGTTCCGGGCGGATATCAGTGGTAAAGCTGAAATAGATGTGCTGGGAACCCATTTTAATGTGAAAGCCTATGACAATGAAACATCGATCCATACCACCCTGCTGGAAGGTAAGGTGCGCGTGGCTGTGTTGATGAACGGTGCGTTAAAAGGTGCCTCTGCCATTGCAAAGCAAAAATCCGACCGCCCTGCTATAATCCTTGAACCCGGTCAGCAGGCGCAACTGGGAGTGGGGCAGAACATGAAACCAGGAATAAAGGTCGTTAATGATGCCGACATAGATAAGGTGATGGCCTGGAAGAATGGCCTGTTTAATTTCCAGGATGCCAGCCTGGAAGAGGTGATGCGGCAACTGGAGCGATGGTATGATATCGAAGTGGTGTACGAAAATGGCGTGCCCGAAATAAAATTCTGGGGAGAAATGAGCAGGGATGTAAAGCTGTCGGGAGTGTTAAAAGGTCTGGAGGAATCGAAAGTGCGGTTCAGGATGGAAGGAGAGAGAAAGCTGGTTGTGTTACGCTGAATTACCGCACCGCTATAATAATCCCTTGCATATTCATATTCTTATAAAAAGCCGGAGGTGTTGAGACCACTTCCGGCAAAATGTTTAGCTGACTAAAACAGGTACTAACTATTTTTTACAACCAAACAATGCAAATTATGCAAAAAACTGCTATCAGGAGCCGGTTTGCTGTGTCTGTAGAAACTGCTTTTTCATCGGAAGAAGCATTCCTGGCAAGACGCAATGCATCACGGTTCAGGGTTCAAACGCTGCGAATTATGAGAATGCTCACGATTTTGATTTTAGGAGCCTGTCTTCATGTTTCTGCCCGGACTTCGTCTCAAACGATCACCTTAGCCGGGAAGAATTTATCCCTGGAGAAAATTTTTTCTGCAATTAAGCAGCAGTCCGGCTATACGGTTTTTTCCAACCGCGACCTGCTGAAGAGCGCTTCTACTGTTGCCGTATCTGCGCATAACATGCCTTTACCGGATTTCCTGGACCTCGTGCTGCGCGATCAGCCGCTGCGTTACAGGATCGACAATCACACTATTTTCCTTTCTGAAAAACCGGTTATCGCTCCGACAATATTTTTGGATCACCGGTTTTCACTTGCAGCACTGCCTGTTCGCGGGCGGGTGCTTTCTCCGGACGGCAAGCCGCTTGCGGGAATATCTGTTGCACTGAAAAAAGGCACCAGCGCGGTGATGAGCGACGCAGACGGATTTTTCTCCATTTCTGTCAATGAAGGTGACCAGCTTGTATTCACCGGCATCGGCTTTGAAAAGCAGGAGATCACTGTCACCCGCTCGCTGCTGAATCAAATGCAGACATCCGGTTTTATTTTTGACGTGACACTGGAGCTCAGCTTCAGCGGATTGGACTCCGTTGCTTTTGTCAGCAAAATATCTACGGGTTACCAGACTGTGACAAAAGAGAAGATGACCGGTGCGGCCGTAACGATCAGCGGTCGCGAGCTTTCGAGCCGCTACAATACCAATATTGCCGATAATCTTGAGGGCCGCGCTGCCGGGCTGGTGACATACGGCGGAAAGATCATGATAAGGGGCGTTAGCAGTATCCGCGCAGAAACTTCGCCGCTGCTTGTTGTGGATGGTTTGCCGATCGAAGGGTCGATAGAAGATATCAACCCTTTCGACGTGGAAAGCATATCGATTTTGAAAGATGCTGCCGCCACTGCTATTTATGGAGCACGCGCATCGAACGGTATTATTGTGATCACTACCAAACACGCAGGTAAATGGGTGGCGGGCAGAAGAAATACCACTGTGGAAGTGGCCGGCAACGTCACTGCTTATCAAAAGAGAAATGTCAATTACGAGGATAATTTCTATATGAGCCCTTCCCGGCAGGTGGAAAAAGAAATGGGATATGCCGATTATTATTTTTTTAATAATGAAGGCCGGGTGGCCGACCCGATAGGCAACACTGCAAACGCTATTAAAAACGGAGATTATCTGTCGCCGGTGATGTATGCCTATTATCAGCGTGCAAAAGGTGATATCACACAGCATGATCTTGATGCACAGATGGAGAGCCTGAAAAAGAACAATTTCGCCAAAGAGTTTGCGAAGCATATCCTGCGTAACCGTGTTCTGCAGCAATATAACGTTGCGGTGCGCAGCAGCGGCGAAAAATTCCAGTCGAACCTTGTGCTTAATTATAAGGGAGATAACTCCGGGCTGATCAACACAAAGTACAATATGTTCAATGTGTACTACAAGGGTAATTACGAAGTTGCCAAATGGTTATCGGCAGATTTTAATGTCAATACCATTCTTGACGATTCAAGGGGAAGCAATAAGGAAAGGATAAGCAATGATTCACCCACCGATCCTTTTAACGTTCCTTCCTATTACCGACTGCTCAATGATGATGGCAGCTATGCTGATTATACCACCAACAGCTATAATATCTATAACACACAGCCCGAAGACATACCGGCATTGCAGTCTGTGAAATTCAACCACCTGAAAGAGATGTTCTACGATCAGACGAAAACATCGAGGCAGAATATCAGGTATAATATCAACCTTAATTTCCGTATACTTAAAGGACTTACCGCCAATACGCAGTTTATTTATGAAAGTGAGCGGTTCAATGAATCTTCCTATTCAGAGGCTGAAAGCTTCACCATGCGGATGATGAAAAATGCCTACACTATACAGGAAGGCACACCCGGAAATTATACATATGAGTATATGCTTCCGGAAAACGGCGGAAAACTGAAAACAAAAGTGATACAGGGGCGTTACTGGACTTCACGTGGCCAGCTTAACTATTCCCGCGTTTTCAATAAACATTCCGTTGATATGATCGCCGGTATGGAGTTTCGTCAAACGCGCAACTGGGGCAACAGGAATTTGCTGCTCGGTTATGATGACCAGCTACAGACACAATCCACCACTACGGTCAGCTTCACCGATTTGTATGCGTACCGCAGAACGACTTTCTTTAAACCCGGTTACGCTGCAAGGGATTATTTATATGTGCCGTTAATTGAAAATGCGATTGGTCTCGAGCAGGAACAGTTTCACCGCTATGCATCGGGATATGCCAATGCCACATACGTCTTTGACAACAAGTATAATTTATTCGCTTCTTTCCGTAAAGATTATGCGGATGTTTTCGGCCTGGATGCCAGGTTCCGCGGACAACCATTATGGTCGGTAGGTGCAGGCTGGAATGCTCATAACGAAGATTTCGTCAGGCAGATCGATTGGATCAATTTCCTGAAATTAAGACTTGCCTATGGTGTCACAGGTAATATTTACCAGGGAGCCACCAGCTATATGACAGCTAATACCACTCAGATCAATAGTGTCACCAAACAACCCTGGTCGGAGATCAGAACACCTGCTAATCCTGTACTCAGATGGGAGCAAACGGCCACTGTTAACCTGGGTGTCGATTTTGCGCTGCTTGAAAACAGGCTTACAGGAGCCATCGACTGGTACAGGAAAAAAACAACGGATCTTTTTGCGATGAGAATGATTGAAAGCACAAAGGGCTTCACAAGCATGATCATGAACGCAGCCAGCCTTTTGAACAATGGTATTGAATTAAATCTTTCTTACGATTGGTTCAGGCCCGGTGCAGGTAATTTCCGCTGGAACACGATGATGGTATTTGCGTATAATAAAAACAGGATCACAGAAATTGAAGAGCTTTCCAAAACACCGCTGGAATTGGCCAACGGCGGTTATAAAATAGGTTATCCTGTCAATTCGCTTTATTCTTTCCGGTTTGCAGGATTGGATGATCAGGGTTGGCCAACATGGTACAAAGCAAATGGAATACCCGAC
>JBGAJL010000145.1:0-8171 GCA_044224935.1 Flavitalea sp. | reverse complement strand
TCTGAGCAATAAGGATCTTATCGCCTGCGCCCAGACGGGTACCGGTAAAACGGCGGCCTTTCTACTGCCGGTGATCAATAAAATCATCCAGGAACACACCGACAGGATCGACACCCTTATCATCGTGCCTACCCGTGAACTGGCGATCCAGATCGATGAGGCGCTGCAGGGATTTGCGTATTTTACGCCTATCACTGCCATCGCAATCTATGGTGGAAACAATGGCAGCTCTTACGAACAGGAGAAAAAAGCGCTGACGCAGGGGGCAAACATCATCATCGCCACCCCGGGAAGGCTTATCGCACACCTGAATCAGGGCTACGTGAAGTTCAGCACCGTTAAGCACCTGATACTGGATGAAGCCGACAGGATGCTCGATATGGGCTTCAGTGAAGATCTGAACCGCATCATCAGCTTTCTGCCCAAAGAAAGGCAAACGCTGATGTTCTCCGCTACCATGCCACCTAAGATCCGCGCACTGGCAAAAAAAATCCTCACAGATCCCGAGGAAGTCAATATCGCCATTTCCAAACCGGCTGAAAAAGTGATCCAGGGCGCCTATCTGGTTTATAATACACAGAAAATACCGCTGATCAAACAACTGCTCGCCGGCCGCAACCTGAAAAGCATTATCATCTTCTCCTCCACGAAAAGCATGGTGAAGGAGTTGGAAAAGGAATTACGCAACCTTGGAATGAATGTTGCCGCTATTCATTCCGACCTGGAGCAGGAGCAGCGCAACGAAGTGCTGCGGAATTTCAAGAACAGGAAGATCCAGATACTGGTAGCCACCGATATTTTGTCGAGGGGAATAGATATCGACTCCATTGAGCTGGTCATTAATTTCGATGTGCCCGGCGACGCGGAAGATTATATTCACCGGGTCGGAAGAACGGCGAGGGCCGAAGCAACAGGTGTTGCCCTCACGTTTATCAATCCTGCCGACCAGCGGAAGTTCCGGAATATTGAAGAACTAATTGGCGGCGAAGTAAAAAAACTGGTGCTGCCTGATTCTTTCAGCCCGGGCCCGGCTTACGATGCTTCCGCACAGAAGTCGCGGCCACGCAACTGGAAACAGAAGAAAAACAAAAAATAAATGGAATTCGGCCGTGTCGATACTGCTGCACTGGATCTGATAAAGTTTAAGCTGCCGCCTGATCCTCCGTTAACCAAATCTGTGCTGGCTGCAGCGAAAAAGCCAAAAACACCGAAGGTATATGTGGGCTGCGCCAAATGGGGAAGAAAAGAATGGGTAGGGCAAATCTATCCTTCCGGGACAAAAGACGCGCAGTTTCTAGATGAATATGTAAAACACTTCAACAGTATCGAATTAAATGCCACGCATTATAAAATTTACGACCCCGCATCCATCTCCAAATGGGCAGAAAAAGCGAAAGGAAAAGATTTTGTTTTCTGCCCGAAAGTGCCCCAGGGCATTAGTCATTTCGGAAACCTGATCGGGCCGGACACGACAAGACAGACCGATAAATTCCTGGAAGGAATTATGGCGTTTGGCGAACATCTCGGACCCATCTTCTTACAATTGAGCGAGCGCTTCTCCCCTGCTTCCAAAAATAATTTATTCACTTATTTAAAAAGCCTTCCCCGCGATCTGCAGCTCTTTCTTGAATTAAGACATCCCGAATGGTTCGCTAATAAATTAGTTCTGGGAGAATGGTTGAGCATGCTGAAGGAATTAAACATCGGCGCCGTGATCACGGATACCTCCGGAAGACGCGACTGCGTGCACATGGAATTGACGATTCCCAAAACGTTTATCCGCTTCGTAGGCAATGGATTGATCCCTTCCGATTATACCCGCGTGGATACATGGATAAAACGCATTACATCCTGGCTCGATAAAGGACTGAACGAATTATATTTCTTCATGCACCAGCACGATGAACGTTATTCTCCGAAGCTATGCGACTATGTAATCGAACAGATGAATAAACATTGCGGCACGAAGCTGAAGCGCATCCGGTTTTTGGACGCTCCGCAATTATTTTGAAACAGCACAGCCAGATACACTCCGGTCTCTCCACTTATTTATGGACGAAGCTCCGCATGATATCGCTATCCGTTTATATTCGGGCAAGATTCAACTGAGTCATTCAGTCACTCCTTCAGGAAAAAAATACAGATTACTAAATCTGCCATATTATCTTGTTTCCCAAATTGAACATTATATCGATTGGGTCAGTTCCGGTGCTCCTTCGATGTAAACGGTTACCTGTTCCTGACGGTCGCAGAGACCGGCTAATTCTTCTCGAACAGCACCATTTCCACCCTCCTGTTCATCCAGGCAGTATTCGGATCTTCATTCTGAACGGCAGGCTTTTTCTTTCCATAACCACTGAGAATCATCCGGTCGGCGGAAATGCCACGGCTATTCATATAGTCGAATACCATCTGCGCACGTTTCTTCGATAACGGGGCATTATATTGCTCACTGCCGCTCATATCCGTATGACCTTTCAGATGAACAGATAATTTTGGATTCTCTTTCATTTTCTGAATCACCCTGTCGACCACACCGAATGCATTTGTAGTAAGTGCATATTGATCGTAATAGAAATATACAATATGTTTCTGCGCGTTCGGCAGGTTCATCGGATCATCAATATCCCTGTGCAGCACTTCTTCCTGCTGCTTCACTTTCTGGTTATGAATTTCAGTGAGCAGGGAATCCTGTACCTGCCTTGCAGAATCGTGATTATAGTAATAATAATTATTAGTGATGTTGGTGACACGGATAATGCCGGTATCTTTTTTACGTGCTTCTTCCGCTTCTTCCTCTTTTTGTTTCTTCGATTTTATCGGAATATAAATACCAACACTATACATTAGCGTGTTAGCAATATTGGGGCTCATGCTGTAACCATATGCCGCTTCCCCGAGCACCATTATTTTTTTAGATGAATATTTCACACCCATGCCCACAGGAGCGCTTAAAAAGACCTGTTTATTAAATATGCCGCTTATCCCTGCAGCAAGAAAAGGTTGTAACTTAAACTGGTTACCCAGCAAATTAAAATAGAGGTTCGCCGCGCCAAGCGCATAACTGCGGCTCTGCGTTTTACTGACCAATGTGTCCTTGTTTGCCACATGCCCCACGCTCATTCCCAGGTCGATGCCGGCAGAAAAATGACCGCCGAGGTTTTTATAGGCCGACACAGCCGCCGATCTGTTTGTTTTCTCAACAAACGAAAGCGTTTCCGCATCGCTCAAATACCCTTTGCGTTGTTTTTCCAGCATTCCGAAATCCTGTGCCTGCAGTTTAAGCAGCGGGGAAATGAACCATCTTTTATCGGTCTTTGGTTTAGGTTTTACGATCGGGGTAGTCTGACCCGGGTGATTTTCCTTAACAGTATCAGAGGTTTTATGAACAATGAAAGCACTCCACTTCGACGTATCGACACCGGCGGGCGGAACGGTAGATCTTTTACCTGTTGTATCAAATGGTAAGGTTTGCGAAAACGCACCAGACGTTAGCACAACAAATATCAGTACGAAGCTAATAGTTTTCGCTTTCATCGTTTAAAAATCAAATTTTACCGCCAGTTCCAAACCATTTCGTTTGAAACCCGCAGGATTAAATGCTGAAATGTTGACATCATATAATAATCCTACTGTTACTTTCGAATATTTCAGATCCACATTAGGCACCAGTGCATCGTCGTACCGGTATCCCAGGCCAAAACCAAAACCCGCAGGCACATTCGGAATGGCTTTGAAATAGGTGACATTGAAAAAATGTTTGTACGCTTTTCCCTGCCAGTTCAGCGTCATGTTGAAGGAGCAGTTATCCCCGCTTTCAGTAATAAATTTGTATCCGCCCTGCAGGCTCAGCATCTGGTTCAACCGGAAATCGGCTGTTTTATTTTCATCCGTATAGGGCTTATTGATATGCAATACAGATGCACCTACATACCATTTGTTGTATTGTGAATTACTAAACAACGATATCCCTGCATTTGCACTGATATGACTATACGACCAGCCCGCAGAAAGCCTGTCGGCACTCTGTGCACCCTCCACAGGTCCGTACTGATCAAACTGATCGCCGAACAATACGGTCGTTCCGGGATTCAGCTTGCTCTGATAATAAGTTCCCTGGGCTCCGAAAGCAAGGTATATTTCATTAGCTGCAATAGGTACGGCATAAGAAACACCGATAAGCCCCAGCGTATTGCTCAATATCCCTTCGTTCGATTTATCAGATGCGCCACCCAGGCTCACACTCAAAAATCCTGCATGCTCTTCTTCTCTCCGTTCTTTTGAAACCAATGGCAGATCAACCATCGCGGCCACACTTTTATAAGCCATCATCCCGTCGTACTTCACACTGCGCATGTTGAATTTAACATCACCGGTCTTGTCTGTCTTCAATGACTGGTTATACCAGGTAGTCATATCCTGCACACGCGAGAAATTAATTTCCTGCGCCCGGGTTATAACTCCCAGAGAAACCATGATCAATGTCAGATAAAAAATTTTCATTGCTATTTTTCTTTATCGCACCAGTGTGAACATTCCTCTTTTTTGCACTCTTGTATTATTCCTGTCCGTTCCTCCAATGATCCACAAATAGGTTTCATTTGGTTGCAGCACGCCTTTCAGTCTGCCATCCCATCCTCTGGTTGCATCTGTGCTGTTGAACAACTGGTTACCCCATCTATTGTAAATACTGAAGAATTGAAAATGGAAACTGCCATTGATAATGGGCCTGATCACATCATTTACTCCATCTCCGTTTGGAGTGAATACTTTTGGCACCCACACATCATCCGGCGTAAATCTCACTTTCGCAGGACTTCCATTGGTAATATCTTTTCCCTCAACCCTGGCCGTTACGGTTACATAACCCACTTTACTGCTTACCAGGTTAATCACCGCATCGCCGTTTGCATCGGTGATGACCGGCTGAATAGTTGTAATTGTGCCATCACCACTTGTTATGGTAAATACCACTCCCTGTCCTGCCATCGGGTTGCCGTTATTGTCGACCACATGGGCCCTGATAGTGTTGGTAGCTACGCCATCAGCCACCGCATTATCAACATCAACCACCAGCCTTGTTTCCGGTTTGGTTACGTCGGCAAATGTGATAAATGTAATTTTTGCAGGACTGCCATAGGTAATATCAAACAGGCCGTTCAGTTTAGCGGTTATTGTTGCATCGCCGTCGACAGTGCTGGTGAGTGATATTATCGCATCGCCGTTTGCATCGGTAGTCAGGGTTAATGGTCCTGTAGCCGAAGGTGTGGCAGTGCCATTCGTTATGGCAAACGTGATAGACTGACCGCTTACCGGATTGCCGAAAGCATCTACGATATGCGCTTTCACCATATCAGTCGCTACTCCGTCCGAAGCAGAACTGTCTTTCGTAACAGTCAATGCAGAAAGCGGGTTGGTCAGATCAGGCGGGCCGGCAACGAATACAACCGTTGCAGGGCTTCCATTAGTGATATTTATGCCGTTCACTGTTGCGGTAACATCAAACGGGCCAGCAATTGTACTTTGAATATTTATTATTGCTACACCATTAATATCCGTGAATAATTGTGGTGCCCCAACGAACACAGCAGTGCCAGGGGTAATGGTAAAGGCTACGGTCTGTCCCGCAACCGGGTTACCATCTTCATCGGTAATTACTGCCCTGACGGTATTCATTGCAATACCATTAGCAACGGAATTGGTTACAGCCACTTCCAGTCTGGTAGTGGGCACGGAAGTGCTCGGCGCCTTTGCAACAAATTCAACTGTAGCCGGGCTGCCGTTTGTAATAGCGTTACCATCGACCGTGGCCGTAATAGCAACGCTGCCGACAACAGTGCTGGTCAATGTAAGCACCGCATCACCATTTGCATCTGTAATTACCGTAAGAGAACCCGCTGGGGTTGCCGTTCCGCTCGCAATAGTAAATACCACCGTCTGGCCTGCAACCGGGTTACCATCTTCATCTACAACATGCGCGCTCACACTGTTTGTTGCGGTGCCATCGGCTAGTGCGCCGGTAGTAACGACTTTAATATAGGTTGAAGGCTGCGTTACATCCGGAGCCTTGACAATAAATATAACATTGGCGGGACTGCCATTTATAATCGGTGTTCCGTTTACGTCGGCAGTAATGCCAACCGTTCCGGCCACAGTGCTAACCATGCTGATTATCGCTTCACCATTCACATCCGTGTTCACGGTTACTGGTGTGGTGAACGTACCGGTACCGGAAGCCATCTGAAAAGTTACCGTGGCATTGGGAACGAGATTGCCTGTGCCGTCGGTTATAATAGCTTTAACTGTATTGGTAGCTGTTCCATCCGCCAACGCTCCTGTGGCCACTACTACAAGTTTTGTAGTAGGCGCATTTACGTTCGGCGCATCCACAACAAATTGTACGGAAGCCGGACTACCATTGGTAATGGCATCACCGTTCACGTCTGCCGTCAGGGTCACCGTACCGACCACGGTGCTGGTGAGATCAATAACCGCATAACCATTTGCGTCAGTAGTCACCGTTAATGAACCGGAAGGCGTGGCTGTTCCGCTTGCTATCTGGAAAGTCACGGTAGCATTGGGAACAGGATTTCCATTCACATCTACGATCTCTGCGCGCACCGTATTTTTTGCCGTACCATCTGCAATCGCGCCTGTCGTAACAACAACGAGCCGGGTTCCCGGTGAGCTTGTATTGGGCGCATCTGCCACAAAAGTTACCGTTGCCGGACTGCCGTTGGTTATTGGTGTGCCATTTACATCCGCAGTAATGGTTACATTTCCTGCCGTGGTGCTGGTCATTGAAATAAATGCTTCTCCGTTTACATCGGTGGTAACTGTTACGGGCGTAGTAAAACTGGCTACACCGGTTGGCATCTGGAAAGTCACCGTCTGGTTGGGAACGACATTACCGTCTGCATCGGTGATTATTGCTTTTACAGTATTCACCGCCGTTCCATTGGCAATCGCGTTTGTTGCAACTACCTCTAATTTTGTAGTGGGTACTGTCGTATTGGGAACATATGCAATAAAAAAGGCGTCAATAGGGTTGGAATGCACCAGTGCGTTACCGCCTATCTTAGCCGTAACGGCAATTTTACCAACGATTGCGCTGGCAAGCTGAAGTATGGCGTCTCCGTTTGCATCGGTCGTTACGCCTATTGTAACATTCCCTGTTCCCGGGTTCCAGCTGAAATTCACGTTTACATTGGAAACGGGATTTCCATCCGAGTCAACAATATGCGCGCGAATAAGGTCGTTCGACGTGTTGTCGGCTATGGATGAATCAAGAATTATTTTGAGATAAGTGCTGTCGTGATTAAGATCGGGAACCCCCGGAGGAGCTGCAGAAGCCTTCATACCAGCGCCGGCAAATGCGAGAAGAAAGAATATTGCCGCAAAAAATCTCTTTGCGCAACGTTTAGCTTTGGCCGCTGGATCAAGAAAACCGAAATCGCCGGTAATTCGCATGGAATATTGGATTTATAGTAATAACACTATCGTAATAACCGCAAATCTGTTTATAACAGACCAGTAGTATTAGTCTGGTTTTACTAACAAATATAATAACTCAACTATCGTAAAAAAATTGTGATTGTATGTGATTTTTACAGTATGCCTTTCTTTCGACGGGTTTGTCTCCTTTATCCCCTTCTTCTTTCCATTTCTTTTTTGATCAGGCTCAATTCACGGCCGGTTTGTCCGGAAACAGAACTGTTCTCCTGGGCTCTCCGCATCAGGTAGGGTATCACATCTTTTATGGGACCGAAAGGAAGGTATTTACTTACGGGATATCCCGCACTCGCAAGGTTAAAGGTAATATTGTCGCTCATCCCATATAATTGCGAGAAATGGATATGCGGATGATTATGGGGAAGATTTTTTTCATCGATCCATTCTGCAGCAAGCAGGTTGCTTTTTTCGTTGTGCGAAGCAACCACTACGGCTATCTTCTCAATATTATTAATGCAGAATTCCACTGCGGCGTTGTAGTCCTTGTCGCTGGACGCCTTGTCGGGTTGTATCGGTGAGGGGTATCCCATTTCTGCTGCCCGTTTTCTTTCCTTTTCCATATAGGCCCCGCGAACCAGCTTCACAGCGGGAAGAAATCCCTTTTGCTGCGCCTCACTATAACTGTCCAGCAGGAACTGCAAGCGGTCGTGCCGGTACAG
>JBGAJL010000012.1:0-61399 GCA_044224935.1 Flavitalea sp. | reverse complement strand
CTTCCTGGCATGTTCATGCAGCATCTGGTGAAGATTTTTAATAAATAAATCAGCTCCGGGGCGATCGGATTTATTTACAACAAAAATATCGGCTATCTCCATCAGGCCCGCTTTCATCGTCTGTATATCATCACCGCCCTCGGGCACCTGCACCACCACAACGGTGTCGGCCAGGGCAGCAATTTCAATTTCGCTTTGTCCCACACCCACTGTTTCAATAATGATATGATCGCAGGGATAGGCCTTGATAATATCGGTTATCTCTACGATACCGGGATTAAGGCCGCCCAGCGTGCCGCGCGTGGAAAGCGACCGGATATAAACATCCGGATGATTATACCATTCGCGCATGCGCACCCTGTCGCCAAGCAATGCCCCTCCCGAAAATACGGAGGAGGGATCCACACAGAGCACGCATACGCGTTTGTGCTGGCGAACATATTCGGCGATAAGGCAGTCGGTCAGTGTACTTTTGCCCGCGCCGGGAGGGCCCGTTATACCGGTGATTTTAACGGACCGGTTGTAATTAAGCTGCTGCAGGAAATTCTCATATCCTTCCGCCTCATTCTCTACCAGTGAAATCGCCCTTGAGAGAGCTCTGCTATCCCCCTGCTGTATTTTCTCAGGCAATAAATTCCACATGGCGCGAAGTTATCATTTAGGATTTAATATAAATCGATCGGCCTACATTTGCAGATTAACGATGACAAATTTTATCCCGATATTTCCTCTTGGCGTTGTGATCTTTCCCGGTGAAAAACTGCACCTGCATATATTTGAGCCGAGGTATAAACAGCTGATCCGCGATTGTCATGCTGCTAATAAGCCTTTCGGTATACCCGTGGTGCTGAACAACAGGTTGCAGGAAATGGGCACGCTGGTCAGTATCGTTGAAATTGTAAAGGAATATGAGAATGGCGAGATGGATATCCGTACGCAGGGCGTTAAAATATTCCGTACGCTGGAAGTGATAAAAAATGTTCCTGAAAAATTATATAGCGGCGCGATCGTTAATTATCCTGCCAACAACGAAGAAAAGGGAAACGACAGGTTAATGCAGAATATTCTCACCGGCATAAAGGAAGTTCACCGGTTGCTGAATATCAGCAAAGAGTTTCCGAAACCCGCCAGCGAGCTGAAAGCCTATGATGTTGCACATCACGCGGGATTATCGGTGGATGAGGAATATGAAGTGCTGGGATTGTTTCTGGAATTACAGCGGCAGGAATACCTGAAAAGACATTTGCAGAAAGTGCTGCCGATGCTGATGGAAATGGAAAAGCTGAAAGAGAAAGTGAAATTGAATGGTCATTTCAGGAACCTTTCCCCACTCGATCTTAACCTCGACCCGGATGTCTGAACAAATATATCAGCCGGATACCCGGCAAAACCTGCTGCTTGCGGCATTGGCCGCTGCTGCAGCAAGTATTCCTTTACCGGTAAACCTGAACAGCATCGCTTTAATACTGCTGGTAATCGTGTGCGCATTTCAGCAACCTCTCCCGGAACTGAAACGCAGGCTGTCGGAGCCATCGTTGTGGATGATCCCGGCTATTTATTTTATATGGCTGTGCTGTACTTATTTCTGGGACGCAACGGGCGGATTCGGCATGCATGACATTGAGCGATATGCCATGCTGCTTTTTGTTCCGCCTGCGCTGGCGGTCATCCCACGCATTTCCTTAAAATATCTCAGGATCACGGCTGCCATTTTTATCGGAGTAACCATCTGCGTCTGCATCGGCTGTCTTATTAAATCCTGGCAGGATTACCAGCTGACAGGTGATTCCCGGTTGTTCTATTATCATTACCTATCCCAGCAGATGGGCCTGAATGCTGTTTTTCTTTCTAATTATTGTCTTGCCGCTATAACGTGGCTATTGTATAATGCATTTATTCTTAATGGTCGCACGACTGTATTTAGTTATTTACTTACCCTGCTGCTCTGCCTGTTTCTTTTTGGAATGATACTATTACTTTCATCAAAACTGATCCTGCTGCTCAGTTTATTATTTATTGTTTTTTTGTCGCTTTATATCGGCTACAGGAAAAAAGTATTTCTGCGTTCGCTGCTGGTGATCGTAGTTTTTGCGGGCGTGGGGCTGGTCTGTATAAATCAGCTCGGCTATTTGAAATGGCGGCTCTCGGAAACTTCCCTGAAAAAATATTCGGGCCCTGCCGATGATAACAATGGCTTATCGATAAGATTGCTGATGTGGCGCACTGCCTGGGATCTTGTAAAACAAAGGCCCATGCTGGGCTATGGCGTAAAGGGCGCGCGTTAAGGTGCTGGAAAAATACAGGGAAGAAAATTTTATGATCGGCTATGAAGGTGGTTACCACAGCCACGACCAGTATCTTCAAAGCTGGCTGACGGGTGGCCTGCCTGCATTTATTTCTCCTGTTGATAATGTTGTTGAAAATGGTGTGGGAAGGTATCCGGAAAAAAATATCCTGCTTTGCCTGTTGCTTTTTCATTTCATGATTCAGTCGGTAAGCGAATCTACTTTTGAAGCAGCAGGAACTCGTGTTTTATATGCTGTTCTTATTTTTATTGTATTATCATCCTCCAAAAAATAATACCGATGCCGGTTACGCTCTGTCTTGATTTTGGCAATACGCGTTTGAAATGCGCGATCTTCGAAGATGCGGTGCTGAGAGAGGTGATCGCTTTGCCTGATGACACCATTGCCACGATCAGCAATATTCTTGACAAATATTCCCCCGAAAAATCATTGCTGTCGTCGGTGGTCAATCATAGTCCGGAGCTGGAAAAAATATTGTCGGAAAGAACGAGGTTCCATAAGCTCGATCATCTTTCGAAAATCCCGGTTACAACGCCGGCGGCAAAGCCCGAGACGATAGGAGCGGACCGGCTGGCGATGCTGGTGGCGGCGGTAGAATTATTCCCCGATAAAAACAATCTTTCCATAGGGTTGGGAACCGCCATCACTTATAATTTTATTAATAAGAAGAAAGAATTCCTGGGTGGAGGAATTTCTCCCGGTATGGAAATGCGGTTTAAGTCGCTGCATGAGTTCACGGCAAAACTTCCCCTGATTGAAAAGAACTGGAATTTTCCGCTGATCGGATATGACACCCGAACGAATATCCTGAGCGGCGTTTTGTTCGGTATGGCGAAGGAAATTGACGGCATGATCGATCTGTATCATGAAAAATACAGAAACCTTAACGTAATACTGACAGGTGGCGACGCGGCCTATTTTGCGCGCCACCTTAAAAATGAGATATTTGTAGAGCCCGAACTGATCTTCAGGGGGCTTTACCTGGTAAGCGAGTTGAATAATAAATAAAGCTCATGCCTCATCGTTTGCGAAATAGTTTATTGCTTTTTATAACCGGCTGTTTATTTTTTTCCTGTGAAAATGATATCCGGAAAGTGGATGAGCTGATGCAAAAAAAAGCGGCGGTAGATGAAGCGGTCTCCGTAACCAGCTTTATGAGCCAGGGTGGTAAAATGAAAGCGAAGCTGACCGCTCCTTTTATGCTAAGGCACCAGGCCGATTCGGCTTTTATCGAATTTCCGCGCAGCCTGCATGTGGATTTTTATAACGATTCGACACAAATCGAAAGTACGCTTGATGCGCACTATGCAAAATATAAGGAGTTTGAGCGCAAAGTGTTCCTGAAAGACAGCGTGGTGGTGATCAACCTGTCTAAAAAAGATACCCTCAAAACAAACGAGCTCTGGTGGGACCAGAATACGCAGTTGTTTTATACCGAAAAAGAAGTACGCATCTACCAGCCTGATAAAACGATATTTGGAACAGGACTAAAAGCGGCGCAGAATTTCGACTGGTACGATATTTATCATATCACCGGCATTGTGCTAACGAATTCGGATATGGTGGAATAGGTTGTTTGTAGGAGCGGCTCTCCTTCGCTGAAGCTTCGGAGGGTGATAAAAATAAACAGCCCCGGGATTAACGGGGCTGTTAAAAAACGTTTGTACAACCTTAACAACATAGCTTGGCCATCAATAGGTACAAATTTTAAGGTCTTTCACTGGATCAAGATATTGGGATTTAAATTTCTCGTTTCGAATGATTCAGGAACAATGGTTTTTCGGACTTTTGGACTGGTTTTTCGGATTTAGGATGTTTGGTTCTTCTCAGATATTGGTTTTGTTTGTTCCTCAGATCATCCAATCGAGAATACAAACATACTCAGCATAGAGAAGGGATACAAGAGCATATTTGCTCCTTTTTTATGCTTCATCAAATACGCCGGGTATCGTAGATTTACGAATTATGGGAAAAGTATTTAGCGGTAAAACCGCATTTATTACGGGAGCCAGCAGGGGAATCGGCAAGGCCATAGCCCTGAAACTTGCCGGGGAAGGGGCCAATATCGTAGTGGCGGCAAAAACCGTCGAGGCCCATCCAAAGCTGGAAGGCACTATTTTCAGCGCCGCAAAGGAACTGGAAGAAACAGGCGCTAAAGTGCTTGCCCTTCAGCTCGACGTGCGTGATGAAAATGCCATTCATGATGTGGTGCAAAAGGCTGCGGATACATTTGGCCCGATCGATATGCTGATCAATAATGCAAGCGCCATCAGTCTTACCGACACGCCCGGTACTGCGGCAAAAAAATACGACCTGATGCAGGATGTGAACGTGCGGGGAACTTTCATGATGTGCCAGGCCTGCCTTCCTTATTTAAAAAAATCTTCCAACCCGCATATTTTAAATCTCTCTCCGCCAATAGATCTTGCTTCCAAATGGTTCGGCAGGCACCTGGCATATACGATCAGCAAATACGGCATGAGCATGATTGTGCTGGGTTTAGCGGAGGAATTGAAGCGTTCCGGCATCGCTGTAAACGCATTATGGCCAAAAACGACTATCGCTACGGCGGCTGTACAAAACCTGCTGGGTGGTGATGAATTGATTAAGAAGAGCCGCAGGCCGGAGATTGTGGCCGATGCGGCGTTCTATATCCTGCAAAAACCGGCGTCGCAATGCACGGGTAATTTTTTTATTGATGAAGAATTACTTCGGGCGGAGGGGACAACGGATTTTGATCGGTATGCGGTTGTTCCCGGAGCGGATCTCATGCCTGACCTGTTTCTTTGATAGGGTGAAGGATAGGCAATAGGCACTTAAACAAATGTTCATTATAAATATCCTGCTTCATTATAGAAGACTCTGGTCCTGAAGGCAGATAGACTGTTGCCAGGTGTATATTTTTCTTTGTCGTGTGTTCGATATGCGGATGTTGAATAGTATGCAGCAGTTCCTGCGCGGACTCGCGTGCACCGGGTGTTTGCTCAAATAATCTTGCAGTTATATGCTGTTTCAGTACCGCCGGACCAAGTTCTTCTCCTGCTGCTAATTGTGCATAAAAAACTTTGGCTTCCATACTCTCAACGGAGAGTAGTATTTCTATATGAGGCCAGCTGATCATAGACGAGATCCACGATGAAAGATGTGGGTTATTGAATTGCAGGGCGAACGTATATAAATTGTGAAAATGAGAAAGAGTAAATGGTTCTCCGAATCTTTTCCGAAAAGATTTGATTACTGGCGCCAATTCCCGCTTCAATTGAGGCCAGCTACTGTATCGTTGTGTCATTTCGCTTCCCAGCTCATATAGTAATTGATTGAGTAAGCGATTAATTAATTGATTTTGCTCACTTCGGGAATTTTCGATGAGTTCCTGAATGGTCCGTAACAACGATTCTGCTTTGCCTGATTTCTCATGCAGGAGCTTGTCAATGTTCCCCAACAACATAGTGCTCATGGAATTGACCGACTTTAGTATCCCCCATTGTTTTTTTTCAATGATAGATAGAAAGCTGATAACTAAATTATAGGCAGATGATTTTTTATGTTGTGCCTTTATAGCGTGCATAAACGACACAATTTTATTGTTGTGGAAATCGAATTAAGCAAGGTACTAAAAAAATTAAAATTGCAATTCTCTAAAAGAAAAAGTGTCAAAAAATACCGGTTTTACTAACACTCCATTGTCTTGTAAAGGGACTACTCGGAGAAATGGTATAAATTCCAATAACATCACAGTACCAAAATACACTTATAGAAGTTACAGTTAGATAGGTATAGTAATTATATTGTCCGTAAAGCGTTAATTTTCGAGTGACCCAGCGACTATAACGATCTTGGTACATGGCATTCATAGGTTGCGCTGTAACAGGATCTATTACTACTCCGAGTATTTCACCCGTGCTTTCATCTCTGGTGATTTGTGCGCGATAATAATATGTAGTCTTGATATAGCCCATAGAGGAACTATAATCTTCTTCCCAACTAGTTTGTATTTCTTGATTTATAACTTGGGTTTGTGTCTGAGTGCCTAGGATGGCGGGCGAACTAACTGTCGAGGTTGAACCGGTGCTTGGTGATATTATTGAGTTTTCTTTGATTGAGGAATGCCATTGGCTGATGGGATAACTTTTCTTAAATAGGGATTGTTGCTGTAATATTTTACCAGTAGAGATATCTGCATAGACGAGACACCAATTGATGTTTATTTCTGTGCTATCGGTTTCGGGTAACTTCATATCATTAAGTATAAAAGAACTGTGATAAAAGCCGTTTTTTAATTTGGCAATCAGACGAACACTGGTTGATTTAGGCAGATCGGCTAATATAAAGTAGCCCGAAGTGTTTGTAGGAACAGCAAATAAATTGATTTCTTCTGTAAGTGGTCTATCGGAAATAATAAACTGTACAAGTTTATTATTTGTTCGCGTAGGTTCACCTCTTTCAATTAAGGCGTATGAAAAAAAATGTTCAGCCATCGAATTTTTAATGTTGATCAAAGCCCTTTGTTCGTTTTTCTCATTTTTTTGCGTGAAAATTTGCTGAAAATCATCGCAGCTTGTAACAAACAAATCGCCTAATTTGTCAATCTTAAGTTCGGAAAGTTGTAGGGTGGGAGTGAGTATGTTATCTGTTGCACTCTTTTGGCAGGAATATGAAACGATAATGATGGAAATAAGAATAATTATATTAGAATGCAAGAAAAGGTTTTTTTTCATATTGAATAAAGTTTAAGTTGATAAACTTAACTTAAGATAGGATAATTACCAAAAAAATCTTTTCTTGTTCAAGAGTTTGCCACTAAGCTAATAAAAAAGGCTAAAAACCATCGAAATTATCTCATTGGATTTCTTATTATTTAGTATGTTATGGAATACGACTCTATGCACATGTTAATTTGAGTTCCCTAAGTGTTTAAAAGCTTAGGAAAATATCTGAGCCAATAAACTCTGTTCTGTCAAACCAAAGTGATCTTCCAGATCGAATGAGGAATTTCATAAATTATAGTTTCTTAGGGCTTACCTTCCCGCATCCCCTGAATTATTTTTTATGTATGCTGATCAGGTATTGCAGGTTGGGTTGATAAAATCGTCCGCAATACCAGCCCCGGTACGGTTCGGGAATGGGCCGGCTGATCAATGCGATGCGGGCGGAATCGGTTTGAGCCGAATCACACAGCGACTGGATATCTCCGAGATAATCATATAATGTTTTTAATTGCTCCCTGCCGCACACTTCGCCATAACCGGGGAGGAAAGTATGGTAAACGGAATCCTCGTAAAACAATTTCAGCGATTGTTGCCAGGTCCTGGGATCACCATCGCCAATCCAGGGATGGCGGCCATTGCACAGCAGGTCGCCCATGAAGGCAATGCCGAGCGAAGGGATCAGTAAAACAGCATCACTTGCGGAGTGACCGTTTTTTCTTTCTACCAGCTTTACGCTTAGTTTGGAGCCGGTAATCCACATCGAATCATCAAACAGCATTTCCGGCAGGGCAATGAATTCCTGGTCCGATGCTTCGATCATGCCTTCGTAATATCCTATCCAGAAGGGCAGTTCTTCCCTGTCGTTGTTGCCCGCGTTGGCAGCGCGTTTGCGCATGGCCTCAAGCATTACCGGCGCATATTTTTTCTCCCATTCCCGCTCGGAGGCATCTGCTCTTTTTATTTCATCTTTCGTGATCGTGCTGCTGATAATCGTTGCCTGCGGAATAAATTCCTGGCTGCCGCGGATGTGATCGGTATGATGATGGCTGTCTACAACCATCGTCACTTTTTTCTTCGTAAGCTGCGTGGCGATTATTTTTAATTCCTTCGCAGCGGAAGGTGCAAGAAAAGCATCGAAGACCAATGTTTTATTACCCAGGTCCACAATACCGGCATTGCAGATGGCTTTTCCATATTGATCGTTGTTGATAGCCGCCCACACGCCGGGCGCTAATGGCTCGATCCTGAAATTGGTCGATAAATTGATTTTCTTATTGCGTTGTGCATGAAGAAGAGGTGGTTGCAGCAGCAGGCACAAGGAAATCCAACCTGGTAAAAATATTTTCATGCATTACAATTATTAATTCCAGTTAGCGCTGCAATAACCGGACGCATCCTGTTTTACAGGATCCTCAGCTTCGCATAATTCAGCATGATCTTCTTTTCGCCATTTGTTTGAAATTTAACCGTGGCGATAGGATTATGCGCTGAGCCTTCCATTTTTATTACTTCACCAAACCCGAATTTCTGATGTTCAACTTTCGCGCCCACCTGCAAGCCGGTTGTATCGCTGGCAACAAAATCCGGCGAAGGCACATGCTCCACCGTTTTTTGCGTCGGCCTGGGTGCGATATAGCCGGGCTTCTGCGGCGCCCCGTATCTTTTTTCTGCCTGTTGTGCCGCACTGTTGCTGCCGGAGCCGCGATGCATTCTTTCGTAAGCGGAAGCGCCCCTCCCAAAAAAACTTCCCTGCTGGTTCCTTACGCCTCCGCCGGCAAAGCTCCTGTCGAGATGATTATCAGGGAGTTCATTGATAAACCGGCTCGGTTCATTTTGTACGAGCGATCCGAATTTATATCGTGTATTGGCATAAGTGATCCAGAGATCTTTTTTGGCGCGGGTGATGACCACATAAAACAACCTTCTTTCTTCTTCCAGCTCTTCCCGCGTATTGATCGACATGGCACTGGGGAAAAGCATTTCTTCCAGCCCGCAGGCGAACACGCAGGCGAATTCGAGCCCCTTGGCTGCGTGTATGGTCATTAATTTAACGGTGTCCGAATTAGGATCTTTATCGTCGGCATCGGTGAGCAGGGTGATCTGCTGCAGGTAAGCGCCCAGGCTTTTATCGCCCACTTCGCCATCTTCATTGCCGGGCGTTTCTGTAAACTCTTTTATAGAGTTGAGTAGTTCCTGGATGTTTTCGTAGCGGGCAACGCCTTCTGTGCTTTTATCGTTGAATAATTCTTTTACGATATTGGTCTGCTTGCCCACATGAATCGCTATTTCGTATGCATTCTTATCGTTGAGCATGGATGCAAACGAGCGGATCATCAGCACAAAATTATCGATGGCTTCGAGGATGCCTCCTTTAAACCCGTGTTCTGCCGCATTTTCCAGCACCTCCCACATCGAAATATTATTTGCATTGGCAGCGAGTATTGCCCGGTCGACAGAAGTTTTGCCGATGCCCCTGACAGGAAAATTAATGATGCGCTTCAGGCTCTCTTCATCGCGTGTATTAACGAGCAGCCGCAGATACGCCACAAAGTCTTTTATTTCCTTGCGCTGGTAGAAGCTGATGCCGCCATAGATGGTATAGGGAATGTTCATGCGGCGCAGGCTCTCTTCAAAAGCGCGGCTCTGCGCATTGGTACGGTACAGGATCGCGAAATCGTTATTGCGGTAATGGTTGCGCAGCTTCTGTTCCTGGATCGTGTCGGCTACGAATTTTCCTTCATCGTTATCGGTCATCGTGCGTACCAGCCTGATCTTTTCTCCCTCTTTATTTTCGGTCCAGAGATTTTTTGGAATCTGTCCGCGGTTGTTTTTTATTACTTCGTTGGCAACGTTAATAATGTTTTGCGAGCTGCGGTAATTCTGTTCCAGCTTGATCACTTTTACATCATCGTAATCTTTCTGAAACTGCAGGATGTTCTCGATGGTGGCGCCGCGGAAGCTGTAAATACTTTGCGCGTCGTCGCCTACCACGCATACATTTTCATGCGCGGCGCCGAGTAATTTTATGATCTCGTACTGCGCAGGGTTGGTATCCTGGTATTCGTCGATCATAATATATTTAAACTTGTGCTGGTATTTATGCAATGCATCGGGAAAGAAACGCAGCAGGTCGTAAAATTTGATGAGCAGGTCATCAAAATCCATCGCACCGTTTTTGAAGCAGCGTTTTGAATAGGCGTCGTAGATCTGGGCGATGGCGGGACGGTTGCTGCGTATATCTTCCTGTTGAATGCTGTAGTCGGCGGCGTATTCCGCCGGCCCCACGAGCGCGTTTTTTGCGCTGGAAATGCGGTTGTAAACAGTTGCGGGCTTATAGTGTTTATCGTCGAGGCTTAGTTCGTTGATAACTGTTTTTATCACGCTTTTGGCATCGTCCGTATCATAGATGGTGAAATTGGAAGGATAACCCAGGCGGGGTGCTTCTGCTCTTAATATCCTCGCAAAAACAGAATGAAACGTGCCGATATATAAATTGCGCGCATCGCTGTTGCCGAGTACCTTTTCCACACGCTCCTTCATTTCTTTGGCTGCTTTGTTGGTGAAGGTGAGCGCCAGGATATTAAAAGCATCGACATGATGAAAGGCCATCAGGTGTGCGATGCGGGTTGTCAGCACTTTGGTTTTACCGCTTCCTGCTCCTGCAACGATCATCAGCGGGCCATCTTTATGCAGCACGGCTTCCCGCTGTTGTTCGTTCAATCCAATAAGGTAATCTTGCATTGTGCAAAAATACGGCGTTGCATGCAAAGGCGCCAAGTTCACGCAAAGACGCAGGGAATATTTTTTTCCTCTTCGTGCCTTACGTGAAGCCGGTTCAGATATTCTTCTTTAAATCCTCCACCGTTTTCTTTTCGCTGCCGATGAAGATTTTTTTCCCGTTTACAATCACGGGGCGTTTCAGGAAAGTATATTCTTTTAAGATCAGTTCGCGGTAGTCTTTTTCTTTGAGTGGTTTGTCCTTCAACCCCATCTCTTTGTATTTAATGGCGCGGCGGCTGAATAATGCTTCGTAGCTGCCGGCCATTTCCTTTAATGCATCGAGCTGTGCGGCTGTGATACTGTCTGTTTTTATATCCTGGATTTCAAATCCTTTTTTAGCGGCATTAATTTCAGAGAGAATTCTCTGGCAGGTGCTGCAACTGCCCAGGTGGTATATTTTCTTCATCACAAAATTTATCCTGCAATGATAGATTCAGTTCTTCAATTATCGCTGGTAAATTTTTACAGCGCCTTTATCTTGATGTTCCTGAACCACACATGATGGTCATGATCCTGCAGGGCGATATGTCCTGATTTGAAGGTACCGAAAGTGGGCCATGCTTTAAACTTGCTTCCGGCCACCATTTTTTTTCCAGTTGTCGTCCCACATTTTTGTTCTCACTACTGCGGTGCCGTTTAAATAGAATATCAGTGAATCTTTATTTTTATAGATTTCGGCAAAATTCCATTCACCTGCCGGATGCGCTGTTTCGGGGTTTGCTGAAATCAGGTCGTACAGGTCACCGGCGCGATGCTTTGGATTTTTTGCATCGCTGGCATCTTTGTTGTCGAGCACCTGCATTTCGGGGCCGGTCATGTAATCGTTAAGATATTTTTTGTCTTCGTTCACTCCGAATATAATACCGCTATTGCCTTCGTGGCTGATCTTCCAGTCGACTTTCAGGTGAAAGTTTTCATATTCGCCGTCGGTTACCGCATCTTCGCCAAGGCCCAGGCTGTCGAGATAGAGGGATTCGTCTTTCACTATCCATCCTGCGAGCGTGCCTTTGTTATTGTAGCTGTGCCACCCTGATTTTGTTTTTCCGTCAAATAACAATTTCCAGCCGTTGTTTTGCTCGTCAGCGGTAAGCTGATTGGCGCCCGAAGGGGCAGTTTCAGTTGTCATAGCTGAAGAATTTTGGGTGGCAGAATCACCTGCGGATGCAGTATTGTCATTAGTGGGCGCAGAGCCGCATGCTGCTACCAGCATCAGCAACGCAGGAATGAATGAGCGCATTTTATTTGTTTTTTAGTGACAGGATATATTTGACCATTGTTTTAGCGTCGTCGGTAGAGAGGTCGGGGTGTGGCGTCATAGGGATTGTTCCCCAGTTGCCGCTGCCGCCATGTTTGATTTTTGAAACAAGGGTGTCGATCTCTGCATCGGATGCCTGGTATTTTTTTGCCACATCGTTATAGGCAGGTCCGATAATCTTGTGATCGATGGCGTGGCAGGTGGTGCAGTCGTTGCTTCCGATTAGCTCGAGGCCTTTTTCATCAGCAGCGGAAATCGATCCTTCTGCCGGTGTGGGGGTAGTTGTCTTGGCGTCTCCGGGTTTAGCCTCATTGGCAGGCTTGCCGGAATCGTTGGAGCCACATGAATAAACAAGAGCGGAAGCGAAAAGAACGAATAATAACCTTTTCATCATTTATTTCTTTAAAATTATTTATTTAATCCCAGAATTGATCTATTAAAATTTTCGTCGGCGCCTGTCGATGCAAAATCATCGAATGCTTTTTCGGTGACCCTGATGATATGCTCCTTAATAAACGGCGCTCCTTCTTTGGCGCCCTGTTCGGGATGTTTGATGGCGCATTCCCATTCCATTACCGCCCAGCCATCATAATCGTATGCAGCCAGCTTACTGAATATCGATTTAAAATCGACCTGCCCGTCGCCCAACGATCTGAAACGCCCCGCCCTGTCTACCCAGTTCTGATATCCGCCATACACGCCCTGCTTACCGGTGGGATTGAATTCGGCATCCTTTACATGGAACATTTTTATTCTTTCATGATAGAAGTCGATGTAATCGAGGTATTTCAGTCCCTGCAATACGAAGTGAGAAGGATCATACAATAAACATGCCCGCGGGTGATTGTTCAGTTCTTCCAGGAACATTTCATAGGTCACGCCGTCGTGGAGGTCCTCGCCGGGATGGATCTCATAACAGAGATCGACGCCGTTTTCGTCATAAACATCCAGTATGGGTTTCCAGCGTTTGGCCAATTCTTTAAAACCCGTTTGCACGAGGCCGGCCGGCCGCTGGGGCCAGGGATACATCGTATGCCAAAGCAGTGCCCCACTGAATGTGGCTGCGGCTTTTAACCCGAGATTTTTCGAAGCCTGCGCGGCATATTTTACCTGCTGCACGGCCCATTCGGTTCTGGCTTTGGGATTATTGCGCACCGATTCGGGGGCAAACCCATCGAATAATGCATCATAAGCCGGGTGTACCGCCACCAGCTGTCCCTGCAGGTGGGTAGAGAGCTCCGTCACTTCGAGGCCGATATCTTTAATTTTTCCTTTCCATTCATCCGCATAGGTTTTGCTTTCCGCGGCTTGTTTGAGATCGATGCAGCGGCCATCCCAGGCAGGGATCTGGATGCCCGTAAAGCCCAGGTCCTTTGCCCATTTGCCGATAGAAATAATATCGTTGAACGGCGCTGTATCGCCCATGAACTGCGCCAGGAATATGCCGGGCCCTTTGAGAGTTTTCATGATTTAGTGATTGGTTTCACGCAAAGGCGCGAAGGATACGCAAAGTCGCAAAGAATTCCTTTGCAACTCCTGACCTTTTCTTTGCGCCTTTGCGTGAAATGTTATACAATAGTTATACAATATGTTTCGTCCACTTTTCTTTCGATGCAGCCGAAGCTACCACGTTGTCAATAAAGGCCATACCCCTTATGCCATCTTCTACGCCGGGGAAGTCGAGGTTTTCGGGTGCGGGTGTTGTGCCGTCTATCCGTGCGGATAGCGTGAGCGCGAAGTTTCGGTATATATTGGCGAATGCTTCGAGGTATCCTTCGGGATGCCCGCCGGGCGTGCGGCAATTGGCCAGGGCATAGCTGGAGAGTATGCCTTTGTAGTTCGCGCCGGCGCGTAGAATCTGTGCCGGCTGGTCGAGCCACCGGAGGATCATCGTGTTGGGCTCATGCTGTGCCCATTCGAGGCCGCCTTTTTCTCCATATACTCTTATGCGGATTCCATTTTCTTCACCTGCCGCCACCTGCGAAGCCATAAGTACGCCTGCTGCACCGTTCTCAAAATGCAGCAGCACATTTCCGTCATCATCGAGGTGTCTTCCTTCTACCATCACATTGAGATCAGCGCAAAGCTCGGTGATCTTTAACCCGGTAACATATTCCGCCAGGTGTGCGGCATGTGTTCCGATATCTCCCATGCATCCGCTTTTTCCGCTTTTTGATGGATCGGTTCTCCACGCTGCCTGTGCGTTGCCTTCTCTTTCCGTAAGCTTGCTCAGCCATCCCTGTGGATATTCCACCCATACCTTCCTGATCTTTCCCAACGCGCCTTCTTTCACCATCTGCCGGGCCTGCTTCACCAGCGGGTACCCTGAATACGTATGCGTCAGGCAGAGAGTCAGCCCGGTTTCTTCTACTTTCTTTTTCAGTTGTTTTGCTTCATCGAGCGTGAAGGCGATCGGTTTTTCTATCACCACATGAAAGCCATGGTCGAGCGCCATCATCGCCGGAGCGAAATGGGCGAAGTTGGGTGTAACGATCGTTACGAAGTCCATTCTTTTATCCGGGCCCAGCTTGCTTTCTTTCGTAATCATCTCCTCGTAATTCAGATATGTCCTGTCTTCCGGAATAAACAGCGACTTCGCCGATTCTTTCGCTATCTCGGGATTGATGCTCAGCGCACCACATGCAACTTCAACAAGGCCGTCCATATTTGCGGCAAGGCGATGAATGGCGCCGATGAAAGCATCTTTGCCTCCACCCACCATTCCCATTCGTAGTTTTCTGTTCATAGTTGTATTAAAAAAGATTAAAGAAAAACGATGTTTAAAAATAAAAAAATTACATTTATCTGAATTTTTAGCACACGTGAAATTAACGCATTGGTGCCGCAGAAAAAATATTGTCTTTAAATCACTTTATATCTTAAAATTAACCCTGATTGCTATGCCGGTACAGTTTTCTCCAAAATTTATAGTTGTATAATAATATGCGTTATCTTTTACAGATCACTTTACTGGTGGAAGCCTGATTAATAACCAAAAACTTACATGAATGAACAACAATGAAAACAAAAGCGCTCTGTTTATCGGAAGTTGCTTTGCCCTCATCACAACGGCATTTACATTCTCGATAAGAGCGGGAATATTGTCGCAGGTAGGTGAAAGTTTCGGACTGACTGCAAAAGAACTGGGTTTTATTAACCTGATGTTCTTTATAGGATTTCCGATTTCGATGATTCTGGGCGGGATCTTTTATCATTCCGTCGGTGCAAAAAAAATTATGCAGATTGCTTTTGTTGCACACACCGTTGGTATCATCATGACCATCTTTGCCGGCGGCTACGCCACATTGCTTGTCTCTACATTATTTGTCGGCTTTGGTAACGGATGCACCGAAGCGGCGTGTAATCCAATGATCGCCGACAGCTATTCCGGCGAGAAGATGAATAAGATGCTCAACAGGTTTCATATGTGGTTCCCGGGCGGCATAGTATTAGGAAGTCTTATTTCGAAATACATGACCGACCATGCATTTGGATGGCAGGCCCAGATGTGGGTGACGATGATCCCCACGGTTATCTACGCCTTTTTATTTTATGGAAAAACGTTTCCGGTATCCAAATTACACGGGGCTACATCATTGTCGGAAAATTTAAAGGCAATGGCGACACCTACGTATATATTTCTTTTTGTGTGCATGTCGCTGACCGCTATTTCCGAATTCGGGCCGCAGCAATGGGTGGGACTAATCATGGGTAAGAGCGGCGCGAGCCCCATGCTGATTCTGGCGCTCGTAACCGGGCTCATGGCCGTGGGAAGATTTTTCGCGGGACCGGTGGTACATGCACTGGGTCAGACCGGTGTGCTGCTGATGGGAGCCATTTTTGCCGCGGCAGGCATTTATCTTTTCAGCGTCGTTACCGGTTCGGCTGCTTATCTGGCTGCCGTGCTGTTTGCAATAGGCGTATGTTATTTCTGGCCCACAATGGTGGGCGCTGTAGCGCAAAGAGTACCATTGAGCGGTGCGCTGGGCATGTCGATCATCGGTGGTTTGGGAATGTTCTCCACCTCCATCTGGCAGCCTATTATCGGGTCATGGATCGACAAGGATAAAGCGGCCACTGCTGCTCTCGGGCTCACAGGCGATCACCTGGAACTGGTTGCCGGACAGGCGACTCTTCAGCGAATGACCGCGTTCCCGATTATATTAATCGTGTTGTTCCTGATCTTTTTCTTCTGGCAGAAAAAAGCCGCACCACGCACGCAGGGAAGCACATTGGCGCATTAATCAACTTTTATTATCAACAGTTAGCATGATATGTTTCACGCAAAGGCACAAGAGTAAGCCGGGAGACGCAAATAAATCCTTTGCTTCTTTGCGGCTTCGCGTGAAATGTTTAAATTTTGCCAATGAATAATTCGAGACGCAAGCTTATTAAAAACATCGCAGGAGGAGCCGCCACATTATCGATGGCTCCCCTGGTTTCTTCATTTACGGCCCCTTCATCTTATGACGACAGTTCAGCTATGAATCTTAAAGGAAATATCCGCCACTCGGTTTGCAAATGGTGTTATGATTCGATACCTTTCGATGAGTTCTGTGCAGCAGTAAAAAAAATGGGCGTCAAAGCCGTCGATCTGGTGTCGGCGAAAGACTGGCCCACATTGAAAAAATACGGGCTCTATTCTTCCATGTGCAACGGCGCAGAGATCAACCTGGTAGATGGATTCAACGATAAACAATTTCACGACCGGCTGGTAAAAAATTATTCGGAAGTTATTCCGCTGATGGCTAAAGAAGGATATAAGAACCTCATCTGCTTTAGCGGAAGCCGCCGCGGCATCGACGATGAAACAGGCTGGAAGAATTGTGAGGAAGGATTAAAAAGAATATTGCCACTGGCGGAAAAACATAACGTGGTGCTTGTGATGGAACTGCTTAACAGCCGCGTGGATCATCACGATTATCAATGCGACCACTCGGCCTGGGGAATTGAGCTGGTAAAAAGAACCGGCTCTGATAACTTCAGGTTGTTATATGATATCTATCACATGCAGATCGATGAAGGCGACGTGATCAGAACGATTGAAAATAATCACCAGTATTTCTGTCATTATCATACAGGTGGCGTTCCGGGCCGCCATATGATTGATGAAACACAGGAGTTATATTACCCGGCAATCATGAAAGCAATCCTGAAAACAGGGTTTGAAGGATATGTTGCACAGGAATTTATTCCTACAGAACAAAAAAAGGAGGCGAAGCTTGCGGCGCTCTCGAAGGCGTTTAAGATTTGTGACGTCTAAAATTCATTACCTTCATATCTAAACAGTTAACTAACGATTATGGCAGATAACACATATGATGCGATCGTGATCGGATCGGGCATCAGCGGCGGATGGGCAGCAAAAGAATTATCAGAAAAAGGACTAAAAACGATCATGCTCGAGCGCGGCGAAAATATCGAGCATATAAAAGATTATGTAAATGCGACGAAGGGCCCATGGGAATTTCCTCATCGCGGAGGACGCACCCAGCAGATGATCAAGGACTACCCGGTGCTGAAAAGAGACTATCCGCTTAATGAAGTGAACCTTAATTACTGGGTGAATGAAAAAGATTGTCCTTATGTTGAAACAAAGCGTTTCGACTGGTATCGCGGTTATCATGTTGGCGGCCGCTCCCTGATGTGGGGCAGGCAGAGCTACCGGCTCAGCGACCTGGATTTCGAAGCGAACGCCAAGGACGGCATTGCTGTCGACTGGCCTATTCGCTATAAAGATGTTTCACCATGGTATTCTTATGTAGAAAAATTCGCAGGCATCTCAGGGAGTAAGGATGGCTTGCATCAACTGCCGGACGGTGAATTTCTTCCTCCAATGGAAATGAACTGCGTGGAAAAAGATGTTGCGGCAAGGATCAAACAGCAATTCAAAGGATCAAGGCTGATGACAATCGGAAGAACGGCAAACCTGACAGCAGAGCTTCCCGGCCAGGCAAGAAATAAATGCCAGTTCAGAAGTAAATGCTGGCTGGGATGCCCCTTTGGCGGATACTTCAGTACGCAATCTTCTACATTGCCTGCGGCAATGAAAACAGGCAACCTTACCGTGCGGCCTTATTCTATCGTTACAAAAATTCTTTACGACAAGGATTCAAAGAAAGCAACGGGCGTGGAACTTATCGACGCACAGACCAACCAGACGTATCAGTATAAAGCAAAAATAGTTTTCCTCTGCGCCTCTGCATTTAATTCGGCATGGGTGCTGATGAATTCTGCAACCGATGTGTGGGAAGGAGGGCTGGGAAGCAGCAGCGGCGAACTTGGACACAATGTGATGGATCATCATTTCCGTTGCGGCGCCAGCGGTACCGCAGAAGGGTATGATGATAAATATTATTTCGGAAGAAGAGCCAACGGCATTTATATTCCGCGATTCAGAAATGTAAATGGAGATAAAAGAGATTATCTCCGTGGATTCGGTTACCAGGGCGGCGCTTCGCGCGAGAACTGGAAACGCGATATTGCCGAATTGAGCATCGGCGGGGCATATAAAGATGCATTGAGCGAACCGGGCTCATGGTCGATGGGAATGACCGGTTTTGGAGAGATTCTTCCTTATCATGAAAACAAGATCACGCTTGACAAGGATAAAAAAGATAAATGGGGATTACCCGTTCTCAATTTCGATTGTGAGATAAAAGAAAATGAGAAGAAGATGCGCAAGGATATGATGGAAGATGCAAAAGAAATGCTTGAAGCCGCAGGATTGAAAAATGTGGAAACTTACGATAACACCTACGCCATGGGCATGGGCATTCATGATATGGGCACAGCGCGTATGGGCCGTGATCCAAAAACATCTGTGCTCAATGGACATAACCAGATGTGGGATGCGCCGAACGTATTTGTAACCGACGGTTCGTTCATGGTTTCCGCAGCCTGCCAGAATCCTTCGCTGACCTATATGGCCATGACTGCCAGGGCCGCGGATTTTGCAGTGAATGAATTGAAGAAAAGAAATTTATAGAGGTCTCTGAATAAATAATCTGTGTATCCAGCCTGAAGAGCTGGTAAAAAATAAAAAATATGAACAGACGTAAAGCGTTATCCCGGGTTGCACTGATACTCGGTGGAACCGTTGCCGGCGCAAATATTTTCCTTGAAGGTTGCAAGCCGGCCGATAAAAAAGAGGGCATAACAGATTTTAGCCAGGATGATGTTGCTTTTCTTGATGAAGTGGCCGACACTATTTTGCCAACTACCAGCACGCCTGGCGCAAAAGCCGCAAAAGTAGGCGCTTTCATGACCGTGATGGTGAAAGACTGCTACGACGACACGGATCAGAAAACATTCAAAAGCGGGTTTGATAAGATCAACGATGCATCAAAGAAAAAATTCGATAAAGTATTTATAGAGATTACCCCTGAACAAAGACACGAGTTGCTTGTAGGCATAGACAAGGAACAACAGGATTACACGAGCAACAAGAAAAGTTCTGATCCCGCACATTATTTCCGGCTCATGAAGGAATTAACGCTGCTGGGATATTTCACTTCCGAGGTAGGCGCCACACAGGCATTGCGCTATGTAGAGTCGCCCGGAAAGTATGAGGGCTGTATTCCTTATAAAAAAGGAGACAGGGCCTGGGCATTATAAAATCTCTTATCATGACATACAACAGACGATCATTTCTGAAAAACGGCAGCCTGTTTGTTTCAGGCATCGCCCTCGCCGGAGTTGGCTGCGGCTCATCTCCGGAAAATAATGCTGAAGGAACATCAAAAGACAGCAGTTCAGCGGGCGACAGCGCGACCGCAAAAGTTTCCGAACATGCACTTGCGCAATTTGGGTTGCAGCTCTATACCCTGAGGGACGACCTGCCCAAGGACCCCAAAGGGGTGATGAAGCAGGCGGCGTCGTTCGGCTATAAGCAGTTTGAAGGCTTTGAAGGCCCGAAAGGAATTTTCTGGGGAATGAAGAACACGGAACTCAAGAAATTCCTCGACGACATCGGGGTGCAACTGGTTTCAACGCACTGCAATATGGAAAAGGATTTCGAGCGTAAAGCCGCCGAGGCTGCAGAAATTGGGGTGAAATATTTGCTTGATGCATGGGTGGGCCCGCAGAAAACAGCAGATGATTATAAAAGATTCGCAGATAAATTCAACGCATGGGGTGATATCTGCAAAAAGAATGGAATGCGTTTCGCATACCACAACCATGATTATTCGCTCGAAAAAACGGATAATGGCGAATTTCCCCAGGATATATTCATGAAGAACACCAACCCCGATACGGTTGATTTCGAAATGGATATTTATTGGGTTGTCACAGCCGGCCAGGATCCGGTGGAATGGTTTAAAAGATATCCCGGACGTTTCCGCTTATGCCATATCAAGGACCGCAAAAAAGATGCGCCCGCAAGCGATAGAGATGCTTCGGTTGATTTAGGCACCGGCTCGATCGATTTCAAGAAAATATTAAGGGTCGGAGAAGACAGCGGCCTGCAATATTATATCGTTGAGCAGGAGAAATATGAAGGTACCACCCCGTTGAAAGCTGCGGAAGCCGATGCGGTTTACCTGAAGAATTTCATGTTTTAATTTTAAGAGATTTCACGCAAAGGCATTAAGAAGTAATGCAAAAGGCGCAAATCACTTTGCATGAAGCCTAGTTTTTTATCAGCAACTCCCGGAATTCGAGTGAGTTTATAATGCGCCACCCAGAGCGGATATTCATTAAATTCTTCATTTAGGTAGATGGTGTAAAAATCGGCGCTGGTATAAATGATGGGCTTCACTTTATAGAAGTTTTCTATCGTGGTAAGCCATTCGCGAACCCTTTCCCGTAGCCTGACCGGCGCCACGCCATAGGTTTGTTCGATATCCAGAACGGGAGGCAGATCGCCCGGTTTAAGATTCACGCTGCTGATAAAATTTTCCGCCTGCGTTTTACCGCTTTTTGTTGCCAGAAAGAAATGGTAGGCGCCTCGTATCATGCCGGCATCCAGGGCCTGCTTCCAGTTGCGCTGAAAAAAACGATCCTCGTTGATATTGCCTTCTGTGGCTTTAATAAATGCGAAGCTGAGGCGAATATTATCGACATTCATGGCCTTCACGCTTTCCCAGTCGATTACCTGCTGGTATTTCGAAACGTCGATGCCATGAACGGTATAGTTGATGGGAATTTCAATACCGAACTGATCATATTTAATATAGCCTGCTTTTCTCTGGAGGATCCAGTCATATAACCAGAGGCAGAGCATAACGGCAATGCTCAAGCCTATACAAATAATCAGCAGTCTCCATATTTTGTCGGATCTCTTTTTTGCGGCCATCGGAATACAAAGATATTGGCTACACCGACTTTCTCAATTTATCCAGCAGATGATTCATCATTTTTGCTTCTTCGAGAGAAAGGCTGCTGAGGTAAGAATCCAGCTCATGCGTGTCGTTGTCCAGTTTATTCAGCAGCGTCATTCCTTTATCGGAGATAGTTACATCTACCAGCCGCCGGTCGTTCTGGCACACCATTTTCTGCACCAGTTCTTTTTTCAGCAGCCGGTCTACGATACGGCTGGTGTCGCTCATTTTGTCGAGCATGCGCTGGCGGATCTGTAGCGTGGAGAGCGGTTTGCCTGCCCCGCGCAGAATTCTTAAAATATTGTATTGCTGTGGAGTGAGGTCGGCCTTTTCAAAAAAACGTTTACTCTGCTCCATTACCCAGTTGTAAGTGTAAATGAGATTTACATTCATTTTGTGGTATTCGCTGTTGAACCGCACCTGGTTGATGTCTGTCTCGATGCTCATACTATAGTAGTTATCATTAGCAACATTTATTCGCTCCACACTTTTGCTCCTTCACTGCAGTTGGAACAGATATCAATATTTTTCCGGCCCGACAATATCTGTTTCCTGAAATCAATATATCTTTTATTATGCCAGATCTCGCGGAACGGCATTCCTTTTAAGTCGCCCAGCTGGTGCTGCGCATCTTTATCGAAGCAGCAGGGCACCACCATTCCATCCCAGGTGATCACCGTTGCATGCCAGAGGCGCCAGCAATGATCCGACAAAGAGTGCCTGAGCTGGTAATTGCCGTGTTTATCTTTTTTATACCGGCTGAATTTTGCCGATGAGGGAATCAGGCCATTAGGATCGTTGATAAAATCATAGATCTGCGCTGTTTTGAAACGCACATCAACGCCGCATTCTTTCGCCAGCCATTTAATTTCTTCCACCTGGTGTTCATTGGGCCTTACCACGAGGAACTGGAAAAAAATATAAGGAGTACGGCTATTTAGTTTTTTCTTCCAGGCCACTACATTTTTTGCTCCCTCGATCACTTTATGCAGTTTTCCTCCGACACGGTATTGCTGGTAAACCTCCTGTGTGGTTCCATCGATAGAAATAATCAGCCTGTCGAGGCCGCTTTCCACGGTGCGCCGCGCATTTTCATCATTCAGGTAATGGGCATTGGTGGACGTGGCGGTATATATTTTTTTGTCCGAAGCATATTTTACCATCTTCAGAAAATCGGGATTGAGATAGGGCTCGCCCTGGAAATAGAAAATAAGATAGAGCAGCTCTGAAGAAAGCTGGTCGATCGTCTGCTTAAAAAAATTATCCTGCAACATTCCGGTGGGACGCGTAAAAGCGCGCAATCCGCTGGGGCATTCCGGGCAACGAAGATTGCAGGAGGTGGTGGGCTCAAAAGAAATGGAAATGGGAAAACCCCATTGCAGCGGTTTACGTACTATCCTGCTGAGATAGAAACTGCACAGCACTTTGCCTGCGTTCCATGCGCGTCCCGGCGTTAGCTTTGACAACAGGTTGATGGTATCGTGTACATTGAAGCCGGGCATGCTGCCTTTAAAGGTACAAAACGCAATCCTTTACCTGTACATCAATGCTTTTTCTTTTTCCTTGTCTTCCTTTTCTTTTTTCAGATCGAACATGGTGCCGAATACGCGATCCCAGATCGTGGTGCTTACGCCATAGCCCTTGCCCTCGTCTTTATAATGATGCAGGTGATGGTTGCGCCAGAGCGGCTTCATCCATCTAAACGGCGGGTTCCAGGCATGGATGGCATAGTGCATCGAGCCGTACATGAGATAGCCGATCATGAAGCCCGGGAAGAACAGAAAGGCGATCTTTCCCATGATCAGGTATTGCAGGCCAAATAAAACAGATGCGATGATCAGGCTGGGTACGGGGGGCATGAACAACCTCTCCTTGTCGCGCGGAAAATGGTGATGGTTGCCATGCATGATATAAATAAACTTCTGTGCTTTCGGGCTCTCGGCTATATAATGGAAAGCAAAGCGGTGCATCAGGTATTCAAAGAAAGTCCAGAAAAACATCCCGGCGGCGAAGAAGGCAATGATCTTCCACACGCCGAAATGATAGGTGACCTGACCATACCAGACAGACGCCGTGCATATCGGCAGGTACATACCCCAGATAATAAGAGGATGCGTTTTGGTAAGCATCTCGAGAAAGCTGTTCCGGAATAACTGTGCCTGCCCTTTATTGTGAATCTTCTCGAATTTCATGTTATTGGTTTCTGCCTGCAAAAATACGAATGTTCGCAAAAATGCTTCACGCAAAGGTGCAAAGTGGCGTTAAGCTGCAAAGATTTTCTTGGTATTCTTTGCGCAATCTTTGCGGCTTTGCGTGAAATCCCGATTACCTTTGCGGCTTACTTAAAATTCACGGCTTCATGAAGCTTGTTTCTTACCTCCGCGATGCGCATGATCAGCTTGCAGTGCTGATAGACGGTTTTCTCTTCGATATGGAAGACCTGCACCCCGATCTGCCTAATACTATTAGTTTGTTCCTGCAATATTGGGAAGACGCCTACCCTATGGCATTGGGCGGAGAGATGATGGTGCTCGATGGAAAGATCTCCCGCAGTAAAGGGAAGGACATTAATTCGGTAGAATTACTTGCGCCTGTGCCGTTTCCGCCTTCCTGCCGTGACGGTTATGCGTTCCGCCAGCATGTGGCGGCCGCCAGAAGAAACCGGAAGGTGGAGATGATCGCTCAATTTGACCAGTACCCGATATTTTATTTTACCAACCATCACGGGATAAAAGGCCCGGGGGAGATAGCATGCATGCCTGATCATTTCGATAAGCTCGACTTTGAGCTCGAAGTGGCCATTGTTATCGCCAAACACGGACGAAATATCAAAGCCGAAGAAGCGGACGAGTATATCGCGGGCCTCATGATCATGAATGATGTGAGCGCGCGCACCCTGCAGATGGAGGAAATGCTGCTTAACCTGGGGCCGGCCAAAGGGAAGGATTTTGCTACCGTTATCGGCCCCTGGCTGGTGACGCTGGAAGAATTGAAAGCGATGGAAATTCCTGCAAAGCCCGGGCACACAGGCAAAAACTGGAACCTGAAAATGACCTGCAGGGTGAATGGCACCCAGGTGAGCGAGGGCAATGTGGGTGATATGGACTGGACATTCGCAGAGATCATCGAAAGGGCGTCGTATGGGGTGGACCTCTACCCCGGTGATGTGATCGGCAGCGGAACCGTAGGCACCGGCTGCTTTCTCGAGCTGAACGGAACAGGCCGGCTGAACAATCCCGAGCATAAGGATCAATGGCTTCAGCCCGGTGATTCGGTGGAGATGGAAGTAGAAGGCCTTGGATTGCTTATAAATAATTTTGAGAGAGAGGAAAGCGATTTCTCCTTATTGAAGATAAAAAAGAACTTATAGTCTAAATTTCATTCAATGCATCTATCAGAACAGGAAATTATCCGCAGAGAGAAGCTAAAGGAGCTGCTGGCAATGGGCATCGATCCGTATCCCGCAGCGCTGTTTCCTGTTAACTCTACGGCGGCATATATCAAACAAAACTATAAAGGAGAAACCAACGCTGCTGACTTTGCCGACGTGTGTCTCGCAGGAAGAATCATGGGCGTACGCGATATGGGCAAGGCCTGCTTTGCCGTATTACAGGACAGCTCCGGAAAAATTCAGCTCTACGTAAAGCGTGATGATATTGCAGCGGGCGAAGACAAGAGCCTGTACGATAAAGTATGGAAACATCTTACCGATAACGGTGATATTATCGGGGTAAAGGGATTTGTATTTACAACGCGCACCGGAGAAACATCGGTGCATGTAAAAGAACTGACCATTCTTTCGAAATCATTGAAGCCGCTGCCGGTGGTGAAAGAGAAAGAAGGAGAAACCTTTGACGCCGTTACCGATCCCGAATTCAAATACCGCCAGCGCTACGCCGACCTGGTTATTAATCCCGACGTTAAGGAAACCTTTATTAAGCGATCCAGGATGATCAATGCCATGCGCGAATTTCTGAATAGCCGCGGTGCCCTGGAAGTGGATACACCCGTTTTGCAGAATATTCCCGGAGGCGCTATCGCACGGCCGTTTATTACGCATCACAATGCGCTTGATATTCCTTTATACCTGCGTATTGCCAATGAATTATTTCTGAAAAGATTAATTGTCGGCGGCTTCGACTGGGTATACGAGTTCAGCAGAAACTTCCGAAACGAGGGCATGGACAGGACGCATAATCCCGAGTTCACTATTCTTGAATTTTATACGGCCTATAAGGATTATATCTGGCTGATGGAAACTACCGAGCAACTGCTGGAATCCACTGCGCTTGCGGTAAACGGTACAACCAAAGTGACCATCGACGGAAAAGAAATAGATTTCAAAGCGCCCTATCGCCGGATAACAATGTATGATGCGATAAAGGAATATACCGGGTATGATATCTCGGGCATGAATGAAGATGATTTACGCAATGTTTGCCGCGAATTAAAAATTCCCGTTGAAAAAACAGTTGGCGCAGGTAAGCTGATCGATGAAATATTCGGCAGCAAATGCGAGGGTAATTTTATTCAGCCCACTTTCATTACGGATTATCCGGTCGAGATGAGCCCCCTTACCAAAAAGCATCGCAGCAAACCCGGGCTGGTAGAGCGTTTCGAACTGATGATCAACGGCAAGGAAATGGCAAACGCCTATTCGGAACTGAATGACCCCATCGATCAGCGTGCCCGTTTTGAAGAGCAGGTAAAACTGATGGAGCGCGGCGATGAAGAAGCGATGTATATCGATAACGACTTCCTGCGTGCTCTTGAATACGGTATGCCGCCCACCGCAGGAATAGGCTTCGGCATCGACAGGCTGTGTATGATGATGACCGGTCAGTCGTCTATCCAGGATGTTCTGTTGTTTCCCCAAATGCGGCCCGAGTAGAAAAGATATGGAGATGACGGAAATATCCGCCATCTCTATGGTTTTATAAAACCGGTCGGGCTATGGATGAATACCGGTTTGCTTATTTCGTTCTTGTGGAGTCTGGCTGGAACTGGGTCATTCTCGCACTTTTATAAAGAATGTCCATGATCTCCTTATTGGTGTAAAATTTATATACTTCGTGCTTCTGGTTGGGATCGAATGAAGTGGGCATTCTCAAATAAGGCCCGATGATTTGTGCGTTGGTGTTATCGGTGATCCTTGCAATGGTAAAAGGCGGAATATTATAATTTCTTTTTTCCGGGCTCACGCCGATACCCATGGTCAGCTGGTACATGCTGTCGATACGTGCCCGCAGTGTTTCCTGCGAAATCTTTTGCTCGGCATTTTCGCCGATGTGCTGATAGGCGCCGCTGATCGTATCCTTTTTCAGGTTGAGGAGGTAATACCCGTTTTCTTTTACCGAGAAACCGGTGGTCTGGTCAGGGGCAACTACAGTTATACTGTCGCCACTGGGGATAAACGTCTGCTCGTTGTGCTGGCTTCCGGGATCCAGTGTAATGGTGTTCCCGTTTATTTCTACTTTACCACTGCTCATCACCAACACTTTTTTTCCTCCTCCGGAGCAGGAGACCAGGAATGAAATAGCTACTAAAGAAAAAAATCTTTTCATTTTTTTGATCTTTAAATGAATTGGAGTGTTGCTACAAGACCCCGCCTTTCCAGGCGGGGTCGTTTAAAGTTATCGGGTATTCCCGTTATTTAGCCTTTTCAAACCGTTCATTCACTTTGTTCCAGTTCACTACTTTCCAGAATTCTCCAAGATATTCCGCTCTGCGATTCTGGTATTTAAGATAATAAGCATGTTCCCAAACATCAACGCCCAGCAGCGGAGTGCCTTTTACTTCTGCAACATCCATCAGGGGATTATCCTGGTTGGGAGTAGAAGAAATTTCCAGCTTACCGTCTTTAACTAACAGCCATGCCCAGCCGGAGCCAAAACGTGTCATGCCTGCGTTATTGAGTTTTTCCTTGAAAGCGTCGAAAGAGCCAAATGCCGCCTGGATCGCATCTGCTAATTTTCCCGTTGGGTTGCCGCCGGCATTCGGTGCCAGTGTTTCCCAGAAAAAAGAATGGTTCCAGTGGCCGCCGCCGTTATTTCTTACCGCGGGGCTGAAGGTTCCTGCTGCCGCGACAAGTTCCTCAAGCGATTTATTTTCATTCGGCGTGCCTGCAACGGCTTTATTGAGATTATCGACGTAAGCCTGGTGATGCTTTCCGTGGTGTATCTGCATGGTAGTGGTATCGATGTGGGGCTCCAGTGCATCGGCTGCATAAGGAAGCGCGGGTAATGTGAATGCCATAACTAATTCCGTTTTAATGGTTAAATGATTAGGCAAAATTACGCAAAGGCGGGGTGTCTTATCTCCGTAACCGGAAAAATTCTTTCATCAGCGAGGCGCATTCGTCGCGCAGGACGCCTTTTACCAATTCTGTTTTCGGATGAAAGGGCCACGGGGCAATCGAAATGCCCTCCACGGAGGGAGGGCACCTGCAAAATTTTTTATAGCCGTTTTTTTCATCGTCGGTTCCGTACACTACGCGGCCGATCTTGCTCCAGTACAGAGCCCCTGCACACATCAGGCAGGGCTCCACGGTGACATAAATGGTCGCTTCGGGCAGGTATTTGCTGCCCAGGAAGTTAAAAGCCGAAGTAAGAGCGAGAATTTCTGCATGAGCCGTGGGGTCGTTCAGCCTTTCTACCTGGTTGTAGCCCCGGGCGAGTATTTTATCCCCCTGCACGATGACCGCGCCTACCGGCACTTCCTCTGCCCCGAAAGCTTTTTTTGCTTCCTTAAGAGCCAGCATCATGTAGTATTCGTCGGTCATTAGCTTGCGAAGCTATTACAATTTACTGGAGCCTGATCACGCTACCCGATCCTGAAATGTGGGTGCTGATTGCCGGAGAGCCCTTGTAGAACACGCTGCCGCTGCCGGAAATACTCACATCAAGGTTGTTGCCGGCCCACACTTTCGTGCTGCCGGAACCACTGGTTTCCGTTCTCACATTCGATGCATCGACTCCCAGCAGGTCGATATTGCCGCTTCCGCTGATAGCGATGTTTTCATGGCCGGCGCTTCCGTCTACTATCATAATCTTTCCCGACCCGTCAATAGATGCATAGAGATTTTCGGCTTCCACCTTCTCCGCTCTGATATTGCCCGAGCCATGCACTTCGAACCGGATGGTCGAACCCTGCAGGGCAGGAACGACGGATAAATTACCCGAACCATTTATGGAAAATTCATTTACCGACGGGCCTTTAACGGTGATCCTTATGCGCTCATGCCGGCCGAGATTCACATAATTGCGTACTCCCAGCTTTAACTCGTTTCCTGATAAACGGGTTTCGATAAGGTTGATGATATTCTGCTGGGCCTCTATAACAATTTCATTGCGATCGGAAGGTATATATTCGAAATCACCCGGAACACCGAACTCCACTCTCGAAAAACTTCCTGTTGTTCTCGTTTCCGTGTAAACAGGGCCCTCGCCGATGTATTTTTTGCAGGAAACCAGACTTAATAATGCCACGGCTGTTAAAAGTGCCGCACTGATCTTTTTCATGATAATTTAATTATTTGATAATAAGACAATTCATTTTGTTATTACCCCCACGCCGCTAAAAAATATTTATTCCTGCGCACCATCCGAACCATCCCGTTACCGTGTTACTGTATTTGTGCGCGCCATGGGATGCTATCGTTTCTTTGTAGCCGTCGAAATGCACGTGCTGGTTAGAGGCATATACCGAATAAACGGGTCCGGCATACAGGGAGAAGGCCTTTGCTATTTTGAAATTGAATAAAAGGCTGGCCCTGTTGAGGATGTTATAATAATTCCATGAGCCCAGGTATAAATGCTGAGAAGTAAGCTCGGGGTTAAAGGAAAATTTATTACTGAGTTTTAATTCCGAGCCAAGACCATATCCGAAGCTCCAGATTTTCTCGTCTTCTTTCGCATTGAATCCGCCAAGCAAAATGCTGTATAATTTACTATTACCTGTTTTGAACGATGCATTCAGGTTCATTACTTCATTTGTGGAGATCGATAGTTTATGATAGCCCCTGAATATAATATTGATCAGTCCAATACTATATCCTTCGGAGGTGTCTGCAATATTGATGAGGCCGATCTGCACACCCCGCAATTTCCTGGTATAATTCACTACTCCGCCGATCTGTACGCCGTTCACTTCTTTCCAGCTCACGTTTATCACTCCCGCGATCTGCGCGCCATGTAATGTGTCGCGTAAAAAATTTGTCACCCCGCCAATCTGTGCGCCCATAAGCGATCTGCCGGTATAATTGGAAACGCCACCGATCTGCACGCCATCAAAAGACCGGCTGGTATGACTGTATACGCCGCCCGTTTGTAACCCGCGAAAATCTTTTCTTACAAAATTTCCTACTCCTCCTATCTGCACCCCATGCACACTGTCGAGAACGGTGTTGGAAATACCGCCGATCTGCAGCCCGTCTACATGGCCGCCTACGATATTGGTGATGCCTGCAATCTGCACATATTGCACCGCTTTTTTGTCGATGTTAAATAACCCGCCCAGCTCAAATCCGTTTGTGCCACCCGTATAACCGCCCAGCACATTGAACGAAAAATTGTTGATCACCTGGCTGTTGAGCGATCCATGCGTGCTGAGGCCGGGCACCAGGGACACCTGGTAAGGTTTTTCAACGAAAAATTTACGCAGGTTAAGACTCTGCAATTTTGCTTTGGGTGAAACGAGAAACCTTCCAAATGCTGTTCGTTCCACTAATACCGAATCGGTTTTCAGATAGAGATATCTCCAGTAAACGCTGTCATTCAGTGGAATTTCCAGTTCGATCGCTCCCGGGGCGGATATGCCCGCTGGCCCGATAATGCTCGTATGTTCGTTGATGTCAAGTGGAACAAGCGTTATCGTGATGGACTGATTATATCTCGGCTCGATGGAAACGGTCGTGTCCTCATAATATTCCTTGCTTACGGTGATCGATGCTTTTTCGTACCTGCTTTTTAACCGGATCTTAAAATATCCCTCTGCATTGGTATTGGCAACAGCCAGCCTTGCCTTTTCATAGATGCTTGCACCACTTATTTTTTCTCCTGTCTGGTCATCGACTACATAACCGCTGACGGTATAAAATTTATCTTCACTTACGGCTGCCGATGTAACGAGCCGGAGTTTTAACGGAAGACGCCGGAGAATGATATAATTACCGCTTTCCCTGAACTCGAACTCTTTTCCGAGAATATTGGTAAGTATGTCCTTTACGGGTTTATTATTAAATACGCCGGAGATAAGACTATCTCTTCGTATGATATTGGTATTGTAGGAAAAATAAAAATTCCCCTTGTTGCTGATGATCTCCAGCGCCTGGTCCAGCCGCTGCTGGCGCAGTTCTATTGTTATGTTTTTTTCCAGTAATTGTTGTGCAGAAGCCGCGGGTCCCGTGATAAGAATGAGTATGGCCAGGGCTCCTGCAAAGCCTGTTCGTTTTTTCATAAATTATATCTGGTTATCTGTCCTTTTTTAAGATGATTTTGTTCTCCCGACGTTCGACTGATATTTCGAAAGTCTGGCTGATAATGTTGAGGATGGAGTCGAGTGATTCATTGGAAAAAGTTGTTGTAAGCGGTTGGTTGCGCAGCTCGCCGTCTTCGATTATAATGTGCACATTATAGGCTTCGCTGAGCGCTTCAGCGAGCTTCCATAGCGGCGTGCCGTCGCAAACAAATTCATGGGTACGATAGTAATTATAAAGTTCGTCTGCCGATTTTTCTTTTGACATAAGCGTGTCGTTATTGCCGATCGTTGTTCTCTCTTTTGATTTTAATATCAGCGAATGACTGCCTTTCTCTACTTTCACCGAGCCCGTTTCAACGATCACCTCGGTGACGCCTTCTGCGTTTTTAATATTGAAGGAAGTGCCCAGCACGGTTATCCGCACATCATTGATATCGACGATGAAGGGTTTGTTTTTATCCGGTTTCACTTCGAAAAAAGCTTCGCCCTTCAGTTTTATATTCCTTGTATTATTTTTTATTGAATAATTTATTTCTGAATTTTTATTTAAAATGGCCAGCGAGCCATCCGGTAATGTTTCCGGTTTGGGTTCCTGGTGCGAAGCATACAGGGTCTCTTTCGACCTGTTCCAGCCATAGTAAGCGAGAGCCAGCGCGGTGACGCAGGTAAACAGGATGGCTGCCCTTTGCAACCAGCGCCGCATGGTTTTTGTTTTACCGGGTTCAGTATGCCGTGTCCTTGCCTGGAACCTTTTCCATGCTTCATTTTCGTCGACCTCGATGTGCATGGCCATTTGTTCGCTGGCCTCCAGTATGGTTCTGAAGTGCCCGAAATATTTTCGGTTCAAAGGGTCGGCCAGCAGCCATTGTTCCACTTTCTCCCTGTCGTCTTCACTGGCTTCTTTCAGCAGATAGCTCACCAGCAGTTCATCGGGCATATCGTTCGGAGTAGTTAACAAAGGTTTGCGGTGTTTAGGTTTTCCAATAGTAAGCCGATGACAAGGGGCAGATAGTCCGCCAGTTTCACCCGTAGTATTCTCAATGCCTTGCCCATCTGGTTTTCGATGGTTTTCACCGAGAGGCCGAGCCTGTCTGCGATCTCCTGGTATTTTAATTCTTCAAACCGGCTCATCTGGAAGATCGTCCGGCATTGTTCGGGTAATTCGGCCAGTGCGATGTCGAGCTTTTGCTGCAATTCGGAAAGCTGCATTCGGGCCGGGGTGTTGTTTTCTTCTTTTACGGCGTGCATCACAGCATATTTTCTGTAGGCTTCCTTTACTTTGTTATGCTTGAGATAGTTTAAACTTTCATTATAAACGGATTTGTAGAGATAAGCCGTGACAGAAGCCTGGATGCCGTGGTTTTCTTTTTTCTCCCAGATCTTATAAAATACATTCTGAACCATCTCTTCAGCGATATTTTCTTCCCTGACGATTGTGAGCGCATAGGCAAACAGTCTTTTAAAATGCGTTTTAAATAGTTGTTCAAAGGCGATCCCCCCGGTCGGGAGTTCTTCCCGCCTGCCAATAGTACCGGCAGCCGTTAGGCTATGCATATCCATGCTGAAAATTTGAAATCCTTGCCTGTTTACAATTGCCTCTGCCAAGCGTGCCTTTTAAGTAAGACAACGAAAGGCCCTGTCACCCCTATCTGCAAAATTATTTTTTTTGGAAGGCGGAAAAATCCCGAGAAAGGGTGAATTAGCAAAACGTCACGCTAGACGGCACATTTCTCGTGGTAATTTTCCAGCACGATGACCGAGCGCTGGAATTCGAAGCCTTCGTACTTCAGCGCTATTTCGTCCAGCACTGCCTCGATTTCCTCAATGGTTTTGAGTGTCACCAGCCGGCCCCGGTATTCTTTAATGTTTGGAAGGCCCTTGAGATAGTTGGCGTAATGCCGGCGCATTTCCAGTATGCCCACCACGGGTCCTTTCCATTCAAAAGAGCGGCGCAGGTGCTTGCGGCACACATCGATGCGCTGCCCGACAGATGGGGGTGACTGGTGCTCACCTGTTTGCATAAAATGTTTGATATCACTGAATATCCAGGGGTAGCCGATGGCCGCGCGGCCGATCATGATGCCATCCACCCCATACCGGTTCTTATATTCCACTGCTTTTTCCGGCGAATCGATATCGCCGTTGCCGAAGATTGGTATTTTGATCCTGGGATTGTTTTTTACTTTACCGATCAGGTCCCAGTCAGCAGAGCCCTTATACATCTGCACCCGGGTGCGGCCATGAATGGCCAGGGCCTTAATGCCGGTATCCTGCAGGCGTTCGGCCACTTCTTCAATATTTTTAGTTTGCTCGTCCCAACCCAGGCGTGTTTTTACCGTTACGGGCAGTGAAGTGGATTTCACTACTGCTTCGGTCAGGCGCATCATCAGGGGCAGGTCTTTTAAAACGCCGGCCCCGGCGCCTTTGCAGGCTACTTTTTTAACCGGGCATCCGAAATTGATATCAAGAATATCGGGATTGGTTACGTCAACAATCTTCGCTGCCATGGCGAGACTGTCTTCATCACCCCCGAATATCTGGATGCCTATGGGGCGCTCATAATCGAAAATGTCCAGTTTTTTACGGCTTTTAATCGCATCGCGGATCAGGCCTTCCGAAGAAATGAACTCCGTGTACATAAGATCGGCGCCATTATCCTTGCAAACGGCCCGGAATGGCGGGTCGCTCACATCTTCCATGGGAGCAAGAAGAAGTGGAAAGTCAGGAAGCTGTATGTTGCCGATCTTCACCATGTTTATCCGCCGGAAGCAGCGATATTTGCAGCTGCCGGCTTATCATTATCTTGTATAAATAATAGCCGGCAAATTTACACTATATCCACTATGATTGGTCATTTACGTATTAAATCTCCCTGGTCACAGCTGGGGCTTGTGCTGGGAACAGTGGGAGCCGGATTGATCATCACTTCGATTATCTTAAGCTTTGTATTGCTCAGCCGCGGCATTCCCATGGGTGATGTCAAAAGCCTTGACTGGTCACAACCCCATGTGCTTCAGACCATGAAGCTGGTCCAGGCGATTTCTTCGGTAACTATTTTTATGGTGCCGGCGCTGCTGTTTGCCCTGGTAACCTTTACGGACAGACAGTTATTTTTTATCGGTATCCGGCCGCCGGTGAAAACGCTGATGTATGTACTGGCGATTCTTTGCGCTGTTGTTTCCTTTCCCTTTACGGAACTGCTCGGCAACCTGAACCGGGGGATCCCTCTGCCGCAGTGGATGACAGGGATGGAGCAGGATCTTAACCGGCAGATGGCACAATTCCTGAAGGCCGGGAGCGCGTTCGATGTAATGCTCAACGTGTTCATCATCGCTTTCCTGCCGGCGTTATGCGAAGAACTATTTTTTCGCGGGGTGCTTCAGCGCGTAATGATCAATATCAGTAAAAATGCCTGGACAGGAATTATTATTACGGCGGTTTTATTTTCGGCCGCGCATATGCAGTTCCAGGGATTCCTGCCGCGAATGTTTCTCGGCGTGGTATTGGGCGCCTTATATTGGTACAGCGGTAGCTTGTGGACCAGTATCCTGGCGCATTTTGTAATTAACGGCGTGCAGGTGGTGGTGGTTTCTTACATTCCGGAATACCTGGATAAGAACCCGTCCATGCCCCTGTGGCTTTGCCTGGTAAGCGCCATAGCTGTGACCGGGATATTATCGGTATACCGGTCTTTCTCAACCGTCACCTATGAAAAAGTGTACGAACCCAATGAGCTGAACCGGAGCAATGAATTTATTGCATAATTTATTTCAATGGCCTTAAACGCTGCAACATTTCGCACCCGATCCATTTCTGCTGCTGTTTTCGTAGTGGTGATGCTGGCGGGATTATTGATCAATCACTGGACTTTCTTTATTCTGTTCAGCGTGATTCATTTCGGATGCTGGATCGAATATCAGAAAATTATCGGTCTGATCGATGCCGATTACAAGAACATTTCTTCGTTTCACAGGTATGGGGTCATGCTCGCGGGCTGGTGCCTGATGCTTTATTTCAGCAATGATGATTTTCATTTCGGCAATTTTTACCTGCATCCCATCGGTTTCTGGCTGGGACTTTTATTTGCTTTTCTTCTTCCTGTTTCCGAATTGTTATTTACCAGTAATATTTCTGTAAAGAATATCGGTTATTCTTTCCTGGGCATCTTATATATATCGTTAAGTTTTGGTCTGCTGACCGACCTGCTTCTGGTGCCGCAGGTATCCTTCCAGTCGACCCCTGTTTTTCCTATCGTGATTATTGCCTGTATGTGGATCAATGATACGATGGCTTATATTGTCGGATCATTAATCGGGAAAACTCCATTTTCGAAAATATCTCCTAAGAAAACCTGGGAGGGAACGATCGGCGGAATTATTTTATGTGTAGTAGTTGTGAGCACGCTGAGCTGGTTTACTCCCATCCTGCGAAATTTTAGTGTGATCCATTTTATCATGATTCCCCTTATTGCTTCCATAGCGGGCACCTGTGGCGACCTGCTCGAAAGCAAGCTGAAAAGGATGGCGAACATCAAAGACAGCGGCGCCCTCATGCCGGGGCACGGTGGTTTTCTGGACCGCTTCGACTCTTTGCTGATTGCTACGCCATTCGTATGGCTGTATGTTCAGCTATTTATTAAAACAATCAATCCGTAATTTTGACCCTATGACCATTCACAGAGAAGGAATCAGAACGATCGTAATCACTGCTATTTTATTTGGTGCCATCAATATTGTATCATTTACCCTGTTGAGCTACAGCCATCCCTGGATGAGTTGGTTTATCTTCCTCGTAACGATCGTATTGTGGCTCTTTATTATTTCATTCTTCCGTATTCCCACCCGCCAGATGATCGTGGCTGAGGATACGGTGATCAGCCCTGCTGACGGAAAAGTCGTCGTTATTGAAGAAGTATATGATGAAGAATATTTTAAGGAGAAGAGATTGCAGATCTCTATTTTCATGAGCCCCGCCAATGTGCATCAAAACAGGAATCCCGTGGGCGGAGAAGTAGTGTATAGTCAATATCACAAAGGAAAGTACCTGGTGGCCTGGCACCCCAAGTCTTCAACCGAAAACGAAAGACATTCGGTGGTGATCAAAAATCAATATGCCGAAGTGCTTGTCAAGCAGATAGCGGGCGCCGTTGCGCGCAGAATTGTAAACTATCTGAATGTGGGACAACGGGTGGAACAATGCAACGAAATGGGCTTTATTAAATTCGGCAGCCGCGTTGACGTGTTGTTACCCGTAGGCACCAGGGTTGAGGTGCAGCTGAACCAGGTGGTAAAAGGCGGCGTTACCGTTCTGGCACGCTTCTAAAAGATCTCCTGCAGTTCCTTAAGCGAGCGTACGGTATAAGTAGGTTGGATAAGGCATTCGATGCATTCGTGATTTACAAATACCTGGTCGAGGCCGGCGTTCATGGCTCCCCTGATATCCGCTTCGAGATTATCCCCGATCATAATGCTCTCTTGCGATAATGCGCCTGCTTTACGCAGTGCATATTCGAATATTTCTTTATTGGGTTTTACGCTGTTGCTGCCTTCGGAGGTAATCACTTCAATGAAAAAATGATCTATGCCGGAATTTTTCAGTTTATGATGCTGGATCGTCTCAAATCCATTCGTGATAAGATGGATATTATATCCTTTGTCGCGGAGATATTGTAATGTTTCGGCGGCGCCGGGAAATAAAATATTCCGCGATGGCAGGTGTTCCATGAATTTTTCACTCATCGTTCTTGCCAGCTTTTCATCGCCGGCCCTGAATTCCAGCAGGGAGTGCCACATTCTTTTCCAGCGAAGTTCTTCCGCCCTGATATAACCTTTCCTGAAGCGGTCCCAAAGGCGGTCGTTATGCACGGTATAATGTTCATAAAAAAGGTCAAAATCATGCACGCCGGACGTTTTCAGGTCGAGATCATGGTATAAATGATTGAGCGTGAGCCGGGCATTGGTTACATAATCCCAGATAGTATGGTCGAGATCGAAAAAAAGATGTTTATACCGCATTGCTGCAAAATTAACTCTTAATACTTTGAGATATAAGAACCAATGAGTATTTTAACGGAGATATTATTTTTTAAATTTAATCCACATCTATGAAGAAGAACATTTCAGCTTCAGAAACGACAATTTCCCACATTTTTTCAGGCATCGACAGAGGAATGGCAACGCAGTTGTTCCGCGCTATTTTCCGTTCCCCGGTGAGGAGAGCCAGGCATATAGTGGATATCCTGGCGCCTTAGGAGCCGGGTTATAAGGCATAAAAGATTAGTTAACGACGACGACGCAGAGCATGTCCCATGGCATGCTCTGTTTTTTTGCCGCTTATCCGGCCCGCCGTATTAGCTCGGTTAAATGACCTAAATTCGATTCCCTATGAATATTGTTATCACGGGCGCATCGAAAGGTATTGGAAAAGCTGTCGCGGAAAAATTTGCCGGGAACGGATACGACCTGTTTCTCTGCGCCAGGGATGGCGCCGCCCTGGAAAAATTATCCCTCGAATTAACTGCTGCCTCTCCACAGATAAAGGTGCTGTATAAAACCTGCGATGTATCGCAGAAAGACGAATTGAAAGAATTTGCCCGGTGGGTTTTGTCCAATTGTGATGCGGCAGATATTTTAATCAACAACGCGGGCAGTTATACGCCCGGAAACGTGCATGACGAGCCCGACGGCGCATTGGAAAATTTAATGAATACAAACGTATACAGCGCCTATTATCTCAGCCGGTATTTATTGCCTTCAATGATGGAGAGGAAGAGCGGGCACATCTTTAACCTATGCTCTATTGCCTCGTTGAAAGCGTATAAGGGCGGCGGCTCCTATAGTATTACCAAGTATGCACTGGCGGGATTGTCGGCCAATCTCCGTGATGAATTAAAAAGCTACCAGGTTAAAGTGACTTCGGTTTTCCCGGGTGCGGTATGGACTTCTTCGTGGGATCAGAGTGGCGTGGAGCGCGAAAGGATCATGAAGGCCTCGGATATCGCGGAACTGATATACACTGCTGCCCGTTTGTCGCCGCAGGCATGTGTGGAAGAAATTGTGATCAGGCCGCAACTGGGCGATCTATGAAAAAATATTTTTCGATATTATTTTCTTTTTTATCGTTGGCGGTAAATGCGCAGCGGCCCTCTTTCGACCGGCTCATGCTGCGGTCTCCCGTTGAAGACCAGTCTGAAATTCATAAGGGAGAAAATATCGAAGAGAAAATAAAAAAGAATTTTTTCCTGAAGGCCGAGGTTTCCAAAACAACCTGTTATGTGGGCGAGCCGGTCATGGCCACATTTAAGGCTTTTTCGCGCCTGAATGCCAATTCGAGAGTGGTTCGCCGGCCTGCGCTTACGGGTTTCAGCGTTCTGGAAATGGTAGACGCTTATAACAAGGAGCCCGAGGTGGAGATGTTAAATGGAAAAGCGTTTAACACCCATCTTATCCGGAAGGTGCAATTGTTTCCTTTGCAGGAAGGAAAATTTTCACTTGAGCCCGCAGAGGTGGAGAGCCAGATCTATTTGCGCAATCCCGATACGGTCAGGAATCTTACGCTGGAAACGCCCTCCATTGATATTACGGTGAAGCCGCTGCCATTAAAAGACCAGCCTGATTCGTTTTCCGGAGCAGTGGGTAATCTCACCGCCTCACTCGAAATGAAGGAGAGAGAGATCTATCAGAATGAACCTGCCCTTGTAAAATTAATCATTTCCGGTACCGGCAATTTCCCGCTGATAACTGATCCGGATATTAGCTGGCCGGAAGGGGCGGATGTTTCTTCGCCGAGAGTAGAGGAGGATGTTAATAAATATAATTATCCTTTATCGGGCAGCAAGATATTTACTTATACACTGGAAACGAATAGGCCGGGGGACTATGTTATTTCGCCGGTTAAATTTGCTTATTTCGATCCGGCCACTGGTAAATATAAATTTGCAGTTACGGGCGAGATAAAGTTTACGGTAAAAAAGGGGAGGAAAAAGGCGGTAGATGAAGAAAATATAATCCGGAACAACGATAATGGTTTTCCGATTCAATATTATTATTTTGCCGTTGTCGTGCTGGCGATTGGCGGCTGGATAGTATTCCAGGTGGTCCGGTCTTCCGGGAAGAAATAAATTATTGGGTTCTCCAATTTCTTTATCGGCCCCGGTGTTTTCGTAAAAAAGCCCCCGCATATTTGCAAACCTTTACAACCATCATAGCCTGTCCAAATCAACTCATCAGATAGCCGTTATTTATTCAGCTATTGAAGAATAAAACAAATGGAAATGTTTAAATTTAACCTGATTAAAATGCAACACGGGGAATAAGCGTATGAAAAACAAAGAAAGCATTTATGATGCGATTTATGATATTGCACGCGCCATTCCGAAGGGCCGGGTGACCTCTTATGGCGCCATTGCGGCAGCGGTGGGCACGAAATCAGGTGCGCGGGTGGTGGGTTATGCAATGATGCATTGCGAAAACCAGAAACCTAAAATACCGGCGCACCGTGTGGTGAACAGTTCGGGATTGCTCAGCGGGCGACATCATTTCCGGCCACCCGAAAAAATGCAACAGCTGCTGGAAAAGGAAGGCGTGAAAATAAAGGATCATAAAGTGGTTGATTTCAAAACGAAGTTCTGGGATCCGCTGAAGGAACTGGAGTTTTGACGCCGGACCCCAATGCACCGGATTGCAAATGAGAAAAAAACGGTGCCGCGACCGCTTTGTGCTGCCCGGCAATGAGCCGGTACTTTTAGGAACTGTTCCGATGGAAATGATGGATCTCTCAATTATTCCTAAAACGCAATCACTTGAATTTAATCCCGCCCACCCCGACGGGCCGAAATTTTCGATGCGGAAGTTATCCCGCCGGCCTGCTCCCGGAGCCGTTGTCTGAATGAATTAACGCTACTCGGTGTATTTATATCCTACGCTGCGAACGGAATGAAAATATTTTGGATTGCGGCTGTCTTCTTCGAAATATTTCCTGAAGTTTAAAATAAAATTGTCGATCGTGCGGGTAGTGGGGTAGACATTATAACCCCACACGGCCTGTAATATTTTTTCGCGGGTCACCACCTCATTCTTGTTCTCGATGAGCAGCTTCAGCAGCATCGCTTCCTTTTTGCTGATCTGTATCCGCTCGCCCTTCCTGGTCACTACTTCCTGCGCCTTGAAGTCGATAGTATTTTTGCCGAACGAATAAGTGTCGCCTACAAAATCCTTTTCCTGTAATTTTTTATTCTTCCTGATCAGCTTCTGCACCCGCAGCAGCAGCTCTTCCAGGTTAAAGGGCTTGGTGAGATAATCGTCGGCGCCTTTTTTTAAACCGTAGACCCTGTCGGCGCTCGTATCTTTCGCGCTCAATATCAGTATGGGGATATCATTATTTTTCAGGCGGATGTTTTCCGTAACGCTGAAGCCGTCTATCTCAGGCAGCATCACGTCCATAATGATAAGATCAAAATATTCCTGGTCCACTTTGCTCAGGGCCTCGCTGCCATCATAAGCCGAAGTGATATCATATCCTTCCAGCTCCAGGTTTAATTTTAATGCCTCATGAAGATTTTCTTCATCTTCTACCAGTAAAACAGAATATTTTCCTCCGGTCATAGCTAAATTATTTCGAACCGCACCACGAACAACGAGCCTTTCGGCCGGTTGTTTTCGACATGGATCGAGGCGTCGTGATCGGCAGCAATTTTTTTGCAAAGATACAAACCGAGCCCGGTTCCCTTGGTGGAACGCGTCTGCTCGCTCCCGATGCGATAAAATTTCTGGAAGATTTTTTTTCTTTCGGCAGGGCTGATGCCGGGCCCCTGATCGCCTACGGTTAGAACAACAGCCTTTTCCACCGCCGTTAAGCTGCAACTGACAGCAGATTTTGCCGGAGAATATTTTATAGCGTTTTCGATCAGGTTATTGACCAGTATCTGCAGTAGCAAAGCATCGCCTTCAATTTCCAGGTCATCGGTGATTTCAATGTTCCATATCCTGTCGCTGAACCGGTTTCTGAAATCACATGCGGCCTGTTTGACCAGTTCGGAGAGATCGAGTTCTTCCCTTGCAAATTGCTTTCCCGATTCCAATTGGGCCGAGACGAGAATATTACTGGCAAGCGTGTTGAGCCGGTCGGTTTCCTGCAATGTCATCTGTATGAGCTTTTGCCTTTTTCCCTCATCGAGCTGATGCTTTTGCAGGGTTTCAAGGTTCAGTTTCGCGATCGCTATCGGCGTTTTTAGCTCATGCGTGATGGCCATCATGAAATTTTCCTGTTGCAGTTGCAGGGTAAACTGCCTTCTTACCGCGCGGTACATAAACACTGCGCCCAATAGAATCAATGCCAGGAAAAGGCCGCCTTCGCCGATATACTGCGCATGCTTTCTGTCACGTTCTGCGTATACTTCACCGGCTTTTGCATTGTAATACGGATCGTCGAGCTTTAGCTCGCTTATGCGGTAATCGGTCATCTGCATGTTCTGATTCTCAAGCGCAATAAACCACCATACGAGCGCCGCTATAATGTAGATCAGCAGCACCCAGTACAGAATGGTGATGATAGCCAGGCGCTTTTTCTTAAACATGATTAATTCTTTACCTTCTCGACGCGGATACCGACGTTCATAACATACTGCAATGGATCTTCGCGCATAATATTTTCAAGGCGAAACAGGTATGTTCCTTTTTTTTCAAGTCGCAGTGGCGTGTTGGTGATCAATATCCGTTGCTCAAAAATATCATCCATGCCGCTGCCCAGCCATCCCTTGTCATCGGTGGCCAGCCTTAGGTCGAGGCGCTGTTTTCGCAGCGTATCACCCGGCACCTGTGTATACAGGTTCATCCAGATATTATTATACCGGTAAGCATTCAGGTGCCGGATCACCACATAAATATTATAAGATGAAGTGGTGTCGCTTATTTCGAAAGAGATTTCGGGTTTGAAGCTGCTGCTCCATTCGGCCCCGGGGATGGTTACATTTTTTTCAAATACATCGATGGTCTGGCAGGAAACTATTAATAAAAGAAGTGCAATGCCCAATAATTTTCCCCGGCGGCGTAGCATATTATAATACATTTAAGATCTGTTCTTTGGCTTTTTCGAGCTCATCTTTCATCATCACCACACATTTCTGAATATCCGAATCGTAGGCCTTCGCGCCGGTTGTATTGATCTCCCTGCCAATTTCCTGTAGAATAAAAGAGAGCTTTTTTCCTTTTCCTTCTTCCGGTTCGGAAATGATGCTCATGAAATAATTACAATGATTTTTCAGGCGCACCTGTTCTTCGCTGAGATCAATTTTTTCGATATAATAAATCAATTCCTGTTCGAGGCGATTGGTATCATAGTTTTCACTGCTTACATTTTCCTCGAGAATTTTTACGAGGCCGTCCCGGATTCTTGCTTTTCGCATGGGCTCCAGCCTGATCACGTCTTCCTGCTGTTTTAAAATATTGGTAATGCGAAGGATCAGGTCGTCCTGCAATGATTTTCCTTCTTCGAGCCGGTGCTCATTGAGATTGGCGATAGCCGACAGCAGCACGTTCACAAATTCGTCCCATTCGCTGTCCGAAAGCGTTTCCCCCGTAGGCGTGATCACTTCGGGCAGTTTCAGTAAGGTGCTTAGAATATGTGCCGAATCGAGGTTGAGCGATTGGGATAATTCCTGTATCGGCTTGAAATAGGCTCTTGCCAGATCGGTATTGATGCTGACGGGCTTGGCGCTGCCCGTTTCTTTGAGGCTGATTGTGCAGTCGACGGAGCCGCGGTGAAGATTTTTAGATAAAATGTTCCTGATCTCGAATTCGAAAGGTTTCAGGAACGCCGGCATTTTGAGGTTGAGCTCAAATTGTTTTCCATTAAGTGATTTAATGTCCACCAGGAAAGTTTTGTCGCCCACTGTTTGTTCAGCCCGTCCAAAGCCGGTCATGGATTTTAACATAGATACTTTCGATTTTGAGGCAATATAAACAAATACGGAGTAAGTCAGCCATATATCCTTTCGATGGCCGCGGCGTTTTTCTCCATAATCACCTTTCTTTTAAGGCTGAGCTTGGGCGTCATCTCTCCCCCGGCAATGGTCCATTCTTCCGGGAGCAGTTGGAATTTTTTTACCTGCTCCACATGGCCGAAGTATTTATTGAAGCTTTCTACGAGCGCCGTGTACATGGCTATTACTTTGGTATCTGCGATAAGCGCCTGGTTGTCGGCTGCCGTAACGCCGTTTTGCCGGGCCCATTCTTTCAGGTTGGAGAAGGAAGGAACGATCAGCGCACCCACGAATTTTCTCGAGGCGCCTACTACGATCGCCTGCTCGATATAGACCGATTCCTTCAGCTTGCTTTCTATCGGAAGCGGCGCCACGTATTTTCCGCCGCTGGTCTTGAACATTTCCTTCTTTCTATCGGTGATCTTGAGATAGGTATTGTCGACCATCGTTCCTATATCCCCGGTATGAAACCAGCCATCGACGATAACTTCCGCGGTCAGATCGGGCCTTTTATAATAGCCCATCATAATGTTTGGGCCCTTGCAGAGAATTTCGCCGTCATCGTTGATTTTCACTTCTATGCCTTCTATGAGCGGACCAACGGTGCCGAACATACGATGTTTTTCATCGAACCGGTTGACACTGATAACAGGAGAGGTTTCGGTGAGGCCGTATCCTTCCATAATGGGTATTTCCGCGGCGGTGAATATCCGGATAAGACGCACCTGGCAGGCGGCGCCACCCGATACGATACATTGAATATTGTTGCCCAGCGCTTCCCGCCATTTGCTGAAAATAAGTTTGTTGGCCATCCTGAGCTGAAATGCATACCAGGCGCCCTGCTTTCTGTTGATCTCGAATTTTTCCGCGAGGCCATGGGCCCAGAAGAATAATTTCCGTTTGATACCCTTCAGCTCTTCACCTTTTGCCATAATCCGGTCGTAAACTTTTTCCAGCAACCTGGGCACGGTCGTGAACATATTCGGTTTTACTTCTCTCAGATTCTCGGCGATGGTATCCATACTCTCGGCATAATAGATGGAGGCGCCCTTGAACAGATAGAAATACGTAATCATTCTTTCGAATATATGATTCAGCGGCAGAAAGCTCAGCACCCTGAGTTCGTTCACAGGCAGGCAGGGAACGCTTGCCTTTACGTTTGTCACGATATTACTGTGCGACAGCATCACCCCCTTGGGTGTTCCCGTCGTGCCGGAAGTATAAATTATCGTAGCCAGGTCCTCTTCTTTGATGCTGCCGGAAATATTCTTTTGCGTTGCCCGTAGCTCATCGGTCAATTCTACAAGCAATTCTTTCCAGTATTGGGGCCGGATCGCCGGTGCGCTGGTGCTGCCAGCCTGGGAAGTATCCGTCAAATGCAGCTCTTTGAAAGAAAATATTTTCTGTACGGACGGCGCCTTAATGGAAGAGACCTTATGATATGTTTCTTCATCGTGCACAAAAACAAATTTTACCTGTGCGTCGTTGAAAATGAATTCGAGCTCGTTAACGCTGATGGTGGGATAAACAGGAACCAGTATGGCACCGCTTTTCTGCACGGCCAGGTCCACCATTACCCACTCCGGGCAGTTTTTACTGATGATGGCTATTTTGTCGAGGTTTTCACCAGGGTCGGCGCCGGGCGTGCGACCCGCGCCGCCGTTGCGGAGCGATGGATGCGTGATGCCCGCCTGTATAAGACCGGCGCTTAACCGGAGTATCGTTTCGTTTACTTCGGAAACACTATACTTTTTCCACTCGCCATTCTCCTTCGCAGCGAGAAGATCCGGCTTATTGTCTTTAGCCAATAGCAGATCGAGGCAGTCAAACAATCGTTTTGTTTCAGTCATATGGGGCAATACTTTATCGTTCGTCGGGATAGTAAGGCCGCGTTACTGTTTTTGATAATTCTGTCCTGCGGGCACCTTAAAAATCCTGTTCTTCTGAAAGGTATTGAACTTATTGTATTCTTCGCTATGTGTGGCCGTCCATTGCTGGTAGGCGGAAAGATTATCTGCTGCGCCGAAGATCCATTGGTTGTATGCATCGAACATCCCTTCTTTCGCGAGCTGCTGCTGGTAGTCGAACAGCCGGAATGGAAATTTCGAGGCGTTTTTGCTGAACCAATCTAAAATAAATTTTGTTCTCAGCGCCGATAAATTTTCCGGGGTAATGCCCGAATTGGTCATAGGCGCTTCTTTCTTCATCGTTTCGAGATAGGCTTTTACAAAACTGTTCTTCACATTCTGGTTCTTCATCATATCCGATTCGGTAAACAATTTCTTGTATCCTTCCAGCAGGATGCTCTTTATTTCTGGTGTGCGCCGGCTATAGCTTTCGAGGTTTACGAAAATCTCTCCATATATCAGGCCCCATACCTTATCGGCCGACATGTAATAATATTTCGCCGCATTATAATAATTGCCTGAGCAATTGGGATCTACCTGTATTCCACGCAGCCACAATTTCTGCGCTTCCGAAAGATTATCCCTCGCCCAGAGCACTTCTCCCAACTCGCTGTACAATACTCCGCTCTGCGGAAATTTTCTCAGGCCGTCGCGGTACATTCTTTCCGCTTCCTTTCTTTCATCTATGGCTTTGTAGTTCATGCCCAGGATCTGAAAGGTCTGCACATCGGCCGCGGCGCTTTCCGACAGCGGCTTGATAATGCTGATCGACTTTGAATAATCCCGTTGCAGGTAATATGTGAAGGCCAGGTCTTTTTTAAGCTCGATGTCATCCCTGTTTTTTTCTATGGCTTTGTTGAGAACGAGGATGGCATTGTTATAATCGCCGCTGCGAATAAATGCCTTTGCGGCCTCGTCGGCGCTCTGCTGCGCCTGTAACGACGCTGCCATGACCAGTGAAAAAAATAATATCGGTGTGCGTGCACATATATTTGAGATACCGGATGTCATACTTTAGTTCCTGGTTTTGATGATGAATTTATTCGCGGGTTAAATGCGTGAGTAATCCGTCGCGCAGCTTAGGCTCGAACCATGTGCTCTTGGGCGGCATCACTTCTCCACTGTCTGCAATATCGAAAAGCTGATCGATGCTTACGGGATGAAGGCTGAATGCAACTTCCATCTCACCCCCGTTTACTCTTTTTTCCAGCTCTGATAATCCCCGGATACCGCCTACGAAATCTATTCTTTTATCGGTACGCTGGTCCGCAATGCCGAGGATTTCATCAAGAACATTTTTAGACAATACCGTTACATCCAGCACGCCTACCGGATCAGTTGAATACGTGCCTGGTTTAGCGGTCAGGCGGTACCATGTATGTTTCAGGTACATCCCGAACTCATGCAGCTTTGTGGGGGAGAACGCTTTCTTCACCGGCTCCACTTCAAATTTCTTTTTCAGCTTTTCGATAAATTGCTCCGGCGTATTGCCATTGAGATCTTTAACTACCCGGTTGTAATCGAGGATCTTTAATTCGTTGGCAGGAAACAGGGTAGTGAGAAAATAATTTTCGCCGGTATACAGTCTTGTCTTGGCTGCAGAAGCGGCCCGGTGATGGCCATCGGCGATATAAGTTGCGGGAACATCTTCCTTAAAGATCCTGGTAATTGAATTATTCACTTCATCTGAATTAATCACCCATATTTTATGGCTGATGCCATCATCGGCGATAAAATCATATACCGGGTCATGCGTCGATTTCCATTTGCCGATCAGTTCATCTATTTCCGCTACGTTTCTGTAGGCCAGGAACACGTTGCCGGTTTGAGCGCGCGTGGTTTTGATATGGTTGATCCGGTCCAGCTCTTTTTCGGGGCGCGTGAACTCATGCTTTTTGATGAGCTCTTTTTCATAGTCGTCGATGGAGCTTACGCCCACGAGGCCGGTCTGGCTGCGTCCATCCATGACGAGCTGGTAGATATAAAAACAATCCTTATTTTCTCTGAACAGCACCCCGCGCTGGATAAAGGCATTGAGGTTCTCCTTTGCCCTTTCATAAACTTCCTCCGAATGAATGTCGGTGTTCTCGGGGAGATCAATTTCGGATTTGGTGATGTGCAGGAAGGAATGAGGATTGCCCCTCGCTTCTATTTTTGCCTCTGCACTGTTGAGCACGTCATAGGGGCGGGAAGCAACTTTGGATGCAAACTGGGGTTCGGGTCTTAAGGCTTTAAATGGGATAACAATGGCCATTCTGATATTTCGGTTTAACTTTTCTGTGCAAAATCTTTCATGAGGTCGGTAAATGCCTCGATGCTTTCAATAGGCATGGCATTATATATGGATACCCTGAAGCCGCCCGTGGTCCGGTGGCCCTTTACGCCAACCATTCCTTCTTCATTGCAAACTTCCACGAATTTCTTCTCCAGCGCGGGGTCTTCGATAACGAAACAGACATTCATCAGGCTCCGGTCCTCTTTGGCAACGGTGCCCCTGAACAGGGGAAGCGCATCTATGGTGTCGTATAAAAGCTTTGCCTTCCGGATATTTGATTTTTCAATTTCCGCCACGCCGCCCATTCCTTTCAGCCAGCGAAGCGTAAGCAGGGAAATATAAATGGCAAATACCGGCGGCGTATTTAATAGTGAATTGTTCGCAATATGATTTCGGTAATCCAGCATAGTGGGGAGCGCGCGCTCTACCCGGCCCAGGATATTTTTATTGATGATCGCCATCGTAGCGCCTGCGCAGCCCACATTTTTCTGTGCCCCTGCATAGATGAGATCGAATTTATTAAAATCGATCTCCCGGCTGAGAATGTCACTGCTCATATCGGCGACCACCGGAACTCCGGCCGTATAAAACATGTCGAGGTTGTGCCACTGCGTACCGTAAATCGTGTTATTGGTAGTGATATGCAGGTATTTCGCTGTTTTGGGTACGCTGAATTCTTTCGGGAGGTAGGTGTAGTTTTCATTTTTTGAACTGCATACTACTTCTACGTGCCCGTAGAGCTTGGCTTCTTTTATTGCTTTTGTTGCCCACACTCCGGTGTCGGTGTAGGCCGCCATTTCATTGTCGTTGAGAAGGTTCATGGGCACCTGCATAAACTGGGTGGAGGCCCCTCCCTGCAGGTAAATCACTTCATGATCCGCATCCAGGTGCATCAGTTCCTTTGTCAGCGCCACCGCCTCGTCTACCACAGCCTTGAATTGCGGGGTGCGGTGACCAAGCTCAAGGATCGACAACCCGGTATTGTTGAAATTAAGGACAGCCTGGCTGGCTTCTTCAAATACTTCGCGGGGCAGGATGCTCGGCCCGGAATTAAAATTATATATCACCTGCGTCACTATACTGTATTTTGTTTTAAAATGTTTTAGTTGACCAAAGATAACGAAAGCGGGCCAAGCACCGGCTTGCCCGGGCTGGCTCCGGCTGCGTTTTTCCTGCATCCCGGCGCTTGTGTTCCTTCCTCCCGGATTCCCGCTGATTGAAAATTTTGCAGCCATCCGCCCCGGACCGGTTTACTCGCAATCGCGCCCTTTGACGGGCTGTGTGTGCCATTTACTGTCCAGTTCCGCAAATTCCTTCAGCTCATCTTCACTGAAACCGGAATTGGATAGCTTATCCAGCCGGGGCTTTCCGGCGTTCACCCAGGCTGTGAACCAGAATGAGGCCACGGAAAAAATGGACTGCCTTAACCGCCTTTCGATCATGTCATTCAATAACGAATTGTACGCGATGGAATATTCCGACGAATATTGTTTAGCCATCAGCCCGTTTCGCGATTCATAGGCATACTTTCTTTCCGCGGGAAATTTCGTGCTCAGTTCCCTTTCGAGAAACAAAACGGAATCGGCTTCCGCTGCGCTCTCCCATACTCTCTTCCAGATATAATCAGAAGGGTCCTTAATATAAATCGCTCTCCCCAGCAGGAAGTCCCATCCTTTTTCCGCCAGCAATTCCGGCACCCGCGATTCCCAGAATCCATGAATGCCCTGCTGGTTGGTTAACTGCCCGTTGTGATTGCTGCTGGCATGCAGGGGTACATGCGCATCCGCAATATAATGGCCTATCTCCGCGGATAATTTCAGGATCTTCCGCTGATCGGATTCTTTAAAAGCGCTGGTGAGCCGCTGAAGCATTACCTGCACCCACCAGGGCACAATGCCATGCGCATTCAGGCTGTCTTCTGAATATAATGCCACTGCATCTTTCCAGTTCCGGGGCAGGGCCTTATAAGGCGGCGGGCCATACCTGTCTATGTCAATATAATGCCGGGGCGCTTCCTGCACAATCGCATATCTTCTTTTATCCGGGTCCACCGCATGATCATTAATAAAATGGATGTTTTTCTTATATAACAACATCATTTCTGGCGGCAGCAAAAAGACCGCGTAATAATTAATCAGCTTATGCGCATAAAAGCCCCAGCAATAGGCCTGTTCATAACATACGGTCAATAATATTCCCAGCATCACTCTTTTCATACACACTTATTTTTCCTGCTGTATAATTAACGGCGCACCATTATTTTCGCTGCTGTGGTTTAATTATTCATCGATCTCGGTAACACCGCCTGATATCGCAAACTTCATCGCATCGGCCGAACTAATGTCCGTTAGCGGTTTTATACGATCTTTTTTAATAAAATATGTTTCTCCCGTAAAAGCATAGCTTTTTGGAATATATACGACCACATGGTCCTCCAGCCCGAACTGCGTTGCCTCCTGCTGTGTGATAAAGCCTATCTGCCAGATGTCGGGCGCCTGTACGCTCACCAGCACGGCCTTGTTAAACTTTCTTTTATTTCCGGCAAACGCTTCAAAGAAATCTTTCAGCGTGCTGTAGATAATCTTGATCCCCGGCGTTCTTTCCAGCACGGTGTCAAACAGTTCAACCATACGGCCTACAATAAAAGAAGAGGAGACATAACCTATCAATACCACTGTCAGCACCACCAGCACAAAGCCTATCCCGGGTATTCTTCTCGGATTACCCAACTCATCCACCCCGAATATGTGAGGGAAGAACCTTCCGGCAAAGTCAGGCAGTATATTATCAATAAAAGTGAATAAAGCCGTAACGGCATACACGGTAAGAATAATCGGCGCCAGGATGATTACCCCCTGGAGAAAATACTGCAATACCTTTTTTAAAAACCGCCTCTCTTTCATAAAGAAATATTTTTTCAAAAATAATTATCAATCTCCGTAACGGTACCGGTGAAAAAACGGTCAGAGGTAGGAAAAAAACGGTGAAATTACCGCGGAAACTTTGGTAACACAAAAAGTTTCCATAGTTTTGGCCCCTCGGAGCAAGTTATGGAAGTAAAAGACCGCATTCAGCAAAAAGCCAAGGAGCTGTTTCACCGTTACGGCATCAAATCGATCACCATGGACGAAATAGCGGCACAGCTTGGAGCATCAAAAAAAACGATTTACCAGTATTTTTCGGATAAAGACGAGCTTGTTGACACCATCATAGAAGAGATGATCGGAAGTGCGGAACAACGTTGTGAAGAGAGCATTGAAAAAAGCAAGGATGCAGTAGATGAGCTCTTCCTGGCTATTGATTATGTAGAACAGATTTTTTCGGAGATGAACCCCGCCATGATGTACGATCTCGAACGGTTTCATCCCCGCTCGTATACGCGCTTTCTCGACTATAAGAATAAATATCTTATCCAGGTCATCCGGCGCAACCTGAAAAGAGGCATCGAAGAAGAACTTTACCGGCCGGATATCAATATCGAAATATTGGCAAAGTTCAGGCTGGAAGGAATGATGATTGCCTTTAACCAGAATGTATATCCCGCAACCCGATTCAACCTGGGCGAACTGCACCGGGTAATCATCGAGCAATTTCTTTTCGGTGTTTCATCACTGAAAGGGTATAAGCTCATTTTGAAATACAAACAGGAAAGATTAAAAAATTAGCACAATGAATTTTAGTTTAAGCAAATGGTTTAACAGAATACTGCTGGTAGCCGCTATCACATCAGCCGGGATAAAAGCCGGTGCACAGCAGGTTAATGCATTTAGCGCGCAACAGGCAGTTGATTATGCATTGAAAAATCAGGTGCAGGTAAAAAATGCCTTACTGGCCGTGAAGGCGCAGGAACAAACCAACAGGGAAGTGACTTCCGCTGCTCTTCCCCAGATAAACGGTACCATGACCTACACCAATTACCTTAATATTCCAACCAACCTCCTTCCCGGTGAGTTTTTTGGCCAGCCCGGCACCTATATCCCGGTCCAGTTCGGGGTTAAGCACAATCTCTCGTACGGCATCAACGTGCAGCAGTTGTTGTTCGACGGCCAGGTGTTTGTTGGTTTGCAGGCAAGAAAAACAGTAATGGACCTGGCAGGCAAAACAGCAGAGGTGACCCAGGAACAGATAAAAGCCAATGTGCTGAAAATATATTACCAGATACAGGCAGGAAAACAGCAGATTGAAACGATCGATTCCAACATCAGCCGCTTTGAAAAATTATCCAGTGACTCGAAGGAGTTGTTTAAAAACGGTTTTGCAGAAAAACTGGATGTGGACAAAACAGAAGTGACGCTGACCAACCTGAAAACGGAAAGATTAAAAGCACAGAACCAGTTGCTCGTGGCCATGCAGGGATTGAAATTATTAATGGGCATGCCGGTGAAGGACTCACTGGTGCTTACCGAGACTATCCAGGAAGAAAAGCTGAAAGAGAATATCGTGGATGAAGTATACTCTTATAACGACAGGAAAGAATTTCAGCAGATTGAGTTCCAGGAAAAGGCAAATGAGTATAACGTAAAAAGATACCAGCTCACTTACATCCCTACACTGTCGATCAGTGGCAATTACAGCCGGAACGCACAGCGTCAGCAATTTGATTTTCTTAAAACAGGTAAGCCCTGGTTCAGCACAACCTTTATCGGTGTCAATCTAAACGTTCCCATATTCGATGGTTTTGCAAAGGATGCGCGCATCAAAGGGGCGAAACTGGCGCTGCAGCAAACGCAGAATATGAAAGAAAATCTGAAACTGTCTATCGATAAAGAAGTGGAAGAAGCCAGGATAAATATACGTACCGCGATCGCTTCAATGGATTTTCAGAAAAAGAACATGAACCTGGCCGAGGCGGTATACAACCAAACCAAATTGAAATTTGAGCAGGGGCTCGGCTCCAACACGGAGATTACAACCGCGCAATCGGAATTGACCACTGCACAGAATAATTATTATTCCGCATTGTACGATGCCATCATCGCCCGCGTGGATTATTTAAAAGCAATAGGAAAATTATAATCAATAAATGATATTCAAACACATCAATATGAATTCCACGATCAAACTAACAGCCGCAGCGCTGATAATAATTTCAGCTACAGCATGCGGAGGCGGTGGAGAAAAAGCAAAAAATCCTACCGATAAAAAAGCACAGTTGGAGCAATTGAAGGCCCAGCAGGATAAAATAAATAAACAGGTCGCCGACCTCGAGGAAGAGCTCGCAAAAACCGATACCTCTGTCGCAAACGCGATCAACGCAAAACTGGTTGCCTTCACCCCGGTGAAGCCGGTCAATTTTACGCATTACATCGATCTGCAGGGTAAAGTGGATGCACAGAATATTTCTTATGTCACGCCACGCGGCGCCGGGGGCCAGGTAAAAGCAATATATGTTAAGCAGGGCGACCGGGTTAAGCAGGGACAGTTACTTATAAAGCTCGATGATGTGATGGCCCGCCAGCAGGTGGATCAGGCCAATGTACAGCTTGGGCTGGCCCAAACTATTTATGAGCGCCGCAAAAATCTGTGGGATAAGCAAATCGGAACCGAAGTGGAGCTGCTGCAGGCGAAGAGCAACGTGGATAATCTTAAAAAGCAGGTGGCGCTGCTGAATGAACAGGTGGATATGACGAACGTATATGCCGAACAAAGCGGGATTGCCGACCAGGTCAATATCCGCGTGGGAGAATTTTTTACTCCGGCCACAGCTTCAGTGTCAGGTATCCGTATTGTCAACACTTCAAATCTGAAAGTGACCACACAGGTGCCGGAAAATTACCTCGATAAGGTTGACCAGGGAGCAACAGTGCTGATTACGCTGCCTGATCTTGGCAAGACCGTTACATCCAAAGTGACCGTTAAAGGAGCCTCGATCGATCCCAATTCAAGATCATTTTATATTGAATCGAAACTGCCTCCTGACGTTGCCTTCCGCCCCAACCAGATCGCCATGGTGAAAATCCAGGACTATTCTGCTAAAAATGCGATTACTATTCCCATGAACACGCTTCAGAACGACGAGAAAGGAAAATATGTAATGGTGGCTTCCAGCGAAAATGGAAAACTGGTGGCAAGGAAGAAGCCTGTTGAAGTGGGTGAATTATACGGAAACGATCTTGAAGTGAAATCCGGTCTGCAGGCCGGCGATTCACTCATCACGGAAGGCTTCCAGGGACTTTATGACGGCCAGCCCCTGACAACAACATTATAAACACGACAGGTCAGTTTTTAAAAAAATTGTATGAGCGTATTAGAAAATATTAAAGGTAAAATAAAGGGATTCGGGCCCACCACCTGGAGCATAAAGAACAGGACATCGATTTACCTGATGATGCTGTTCGTTTCCCTGATGGGAGTGGTGCAGTTTATCACGCTTCCCAAAGAGCAGTTTCCCGATCTGGTTATTCCAACCATTTATATTCAGACAATATATGTTGGGAACTCTCCGAAAGACATCGAGAACCTGGTGAGCCAGCCGATCGAAAAACAATTGAAATCGATCAGTGGCGTGAAGGTGCAGAAGATTACGAGCACCTCACAGCAGGATTATTCAGCGATTATAGTTGAGTTCGATGCTTCGGTAGATATCGATGTGGCCCTGCAGAAAGTAAAAGACGCGGTGGATAAATCGAAGCAGGATCTTCCAACCGATCTCACGGAAGAGCCGAATGTGATGGAAGTGAATCTCTCCGATCTGCCGATCATGTACGTGAACATCAGCGGCAATTATGATCCGCAACGATTGAAAAAAATCGCGGATGATATGCAGGATCGCCTGGAAGAGCTGCCGCAGATCAATCGTGTCGACATTGTCGGCGCGCCGGAAAGAGAGTTCCAGATCAACGTGGATAATTACAAAATGCAAAGCGCAAATATCACATTCGATGATATTGCCAACGCAGTGGCGCGCGAGAATATGGATATCTCCGGCGGCCTGCTCGAGGTGGGCAACATGAAAAGAAACCTGCAGCTGAAGGGACAGTTTAAAACCGCCAGTGATATTTCCAAAGTTGTGGTGAGAAATACAAGCGGCCAGCCGATCTATTTAAAAGATATCGCGACAATAAAAGACACTACGAAAGACAGGGAAAGCTATGCGCGCCTCGACGGAAAGAATGTGGTAACGTTGAATATTATTAAAAGAGCCGGCGAAAACCTGATTGAAACCGCGGAGGAAGTGAAAGGTATCGTAGCCGAAATGCAGAAGACCCAGTTGCCGCCCGATCTTAAAATAGTAATGACCGGTGACCTGAGCAAGAATGCAAAACATTCTTTCGACGACCTGGTAAACACCATCGTTATCGGGTTCATACTCGTGCTGGTGATACTGATGTTCTTCATGGGCGTGGTAAATGCATTCTTCGTGGCGCTGAGCGTTCCGCTAAGTATGTTCGTGGCGTTTATGTTCCTGCCGGCGGCCGATCTTATTGTCGGGTCGCATGTGACGCTGAATTTTATCGTGCTGTTTGCCCTGCTGTTCGGGTTAGGGATTATTGTGGACGATGCGATCGTCGTAATTGAAAACACGCACCGGATATTTGTTGAAGGAAAAGGGAAGCTGAACTCGGAAAAGTCGGCGATAATGGCCGCTGGAGAAATCTTCATCCCGGTGTTTGCAGGAACGTTAACCACCCTCGCTCCATTCTTCCCGTTGCTGTTCTGGCCCGGCATTATCGGTAAGTTTATGATCTACTTGCCAACGATGCTGATATTTACATTGACGGCCTCGCTGGTTGTGGCGTTCCTGATGAACCCCGTGTTTGCGGTTGATTTTATGAATCACCCGGAAGGTGCGCATAAATCAAAGGCGGAAATATTTAAGAAGCCCGGCCTGTGGATCGCATTGGGAATAGGTATTTTATTTGACCTCGCAGGGCAGCGCTTCATCGGTAACCTCGTCATCTTCATTACGCTGATGGTGTTATTGAATCATTTTGTGATTAATGATTTGATACATGGTTTTCAAAACCGCGTTCTGCCCGGCCTCATGCGGCGCTACGAAACCCTGCTTCGCTGGACATTGAAAGGATGGAGACCGGTATATTTATTATTGGGCGTTATCGCGCTGTTCTTCGTGAGCTTATTCATTTTTATAGGTGCAGTTGGTGGTGGAAGGGTGAAAGTTGTTTTCTTCCCCAAAGCGGATCCAAACTTTGTATATGTGTATCTGAAGGAACCGGTGGGAACGAATGTTAACTACACGGATTCGGTGACAAAGGAACTGGAAAAGCGCGTCTATAAGGTTTTGGGCATGGAGAATGGAAAATCCAATCCTGATGTGGAAAGCATCATTGCCAATGTGGGTGTGGGTGCGGCCGATCCTTCAAGCGGGGACAGGAGCACGCGCGCCGAGCTTGGACGCGTACAGGTTTCATTCGTTGAATTTGAACAACGAACCGGTCCTTCTACAGCGGTTTATCTCGATTCAATAAGAAATGCAGTGAAAGGAATTCCCGGCGCTGAGATTTCCGTTGACCAGGAAAGCAGTGGCCCTCCTACCGATCCTCCCATCAATATTGAAATTGCGAGCGATGATTTTGACAACCTGATCAAGACTTCCGTGAGCCTTAAGAATTATCTCGATTCTATCCGTGTACCTGGCGTTGAAGAACTGAAAATGGACGTGGATCTCACTAACCCTGAAGTTTCGCTTACTGTTGACCGTGAGAGAGCGCTTATTGAGGGTGTTTCTTCCGCACAGATCGGACAGCAGATCAGAACAGCTTTATTCGGAAGGGAAGTTTCGAAAATTAAAGATGGGGAAGATGAATACAAGATCCAGCTACGCAATAATGAATTGCAGCGCAAGAGCCTGTCCGACTTGTTGAATATGAATATTGTGTTTCGTGATATGGCTTCGGGCGGTATAAAGCATATCCCGATCAGTTCACTGGTGAAAGTTGATTACACGACTACACTGGGAAGCGTAAAGAGAAAGAATAACAAAAGAACGATCATTCTCCGTTCAAATGTACTGGAATCGAGAGGGTACACGCCAACGGGCGTAAATGCGCAGATAAAAACATATCTCGACAGGTTCCCTGGTGTGCAGCCTGGTGTGACCATTAAACAAACAGGTGAAGGTGAGCAGCAGGCAGAAACAGGTGCGTTCCTCGGAAAGGCGATGGTGATAGCGCTGATGCTGATCTTATTCATTCTCGTATTACAGTTTAATTCCGTAAGTAAGCCGGTGATCATTCTCACGGAAATTATATTCAGCGTAATAGGTGTGCTGCTGGGATTTGCTTTGACGGGAATGGATGTGTCCGTTGCGTTCACCGGTTTGGGTGTCGTGGGGCTTGCGGGTATCGTGGTGAAGAACGGCATCCTGGTAATTGAGTTTGCGGATGAGCTGCGCGCGCGTGGATTGAAGACAAGAGAGGCCGTGATACAGGCCGGTAAAACACGTATCATCCCTGTATTGCTTACCGCCCTCGCCGCCATATTTGGCCTGATACCATTGGGTATAGGATTTAATATCAACTTCATTTCTCTGTTCGAGCATCTGAATCCGCATATCTATATCGGTGGTGACAGCTCCAGGTTCTGGAAGCCGCTGGCATGGACAATTATCTTCGGGCTGATCTCGGCATTCTTCATGACGCTGATCGTTGTGCCTTCGATGTATATTATCGCAGAGCGTTTAAGAAGACCGATGAGAAGGATGTATGGAGGTAAATGGATCTCGATGGTGGGCATACCGCCACTCACGCTGGTGTTTATTCCGCTGATGATAGCAACCTCTATTAACCACGGTATTAAAAGGCGCAGAAGGGCAAGAAGGTTATACGGGCAAAAAGTAAATAAAGCCTTTATTGGAAGCTGGTTTTAGATGAATCAAGATCATTAGAAGATAGCCGTAAATGATAAACGCATGTGAGGAGCATGCGTTTATTTATTTTATAATCGATTTGTTTCCGGAAGAAGATTAATACGATTGATTTTTGTCCGTAATTAGTAAAAATACTGAAAAGATAGCGTGGTAATACGATGTAAAATACCGTAGTGTTACGGGTAGTTTTTACCTGGCAGCGTTTTAGGTTTGTTATGAAAGCCCATTAAACCGGCCTGAACTCCTTATGCCTGCAAAACTGCTGCTAATTCTACTGGTATGCATTCCTGTCGGATTGCGGGCACAGGACTCATTGACGCTGTATGAGAAAGTTCATCACCTTCCCGATAAATTTTTTGGTTTCATTCACCGGAAATCGGCGTCTTTTCAGCGGGCGCTCCTAAAGTCTTCTTTAAAATATATTTCGAGGCTGGAGAAGCAGGAGCTGAAGATGAAACGGGCGCTGGCGAAAAAAGATACTGCGGCCGCTGCTGAACTATTTGGAGATGTGCAGGGCCGGTATGCTTCGCTGCGCAATCAATTGGAGCATCCTGCTGCGGATCTTCAACAATTATATAGCCCGAGGCTGGATTCCCTGCAAACCGGTTTACGGTTTCTTCAGCAGGTAAATATAGCAGGTGAGTCTGGGGAAATGCAGCATAAAATTCAATCTGCGCTCGGTGAATATGGAAATATTCAGTCGCGGCTCAACCAGACGGATTTTATTGAAAAGCAATTACAGGAGCGGCAGGCTTATCTGATGAACAGGTTACAATCGTCAGCGCTTATCCGCCCCCTTCATGTTTTTGAAGCGAAGGTATATTATTACCGTGCGCAGCTAGATGAATACAGGCAGCGCTGGGAAGATCCGGCTAAGGTAGAATCGATGGTGTTGGGTGCGCTTGCGAAGTTACCGGCCTTCAGCAATTTCTTTAACCGGTATTCTCAATTGGGCAGTCTCTTCCAACTGCCGGGCAATACTAATGTTAGTGCAGCTGCGGTTAATGGTATGCAGACGAGGCAAATGCTTGACCCTATACTGAACAATCAATTTGGGGGTATTTCCAATGTGCAAAATGCTATAAACAACGGTGTGCAGGATGTCGGAGCGGTCCTACAGCGTCTAAAAAATACCGCCAATGAATTACAGGCAAATGGCAGTTTTGATATGCCCGACTTTCGGCCAAACACTCAAAAAACGAAATCGATTTGGAAAAGAATAGAGACGGGAATTAATATCCAAAGTACGAAAAGTAGTTTTTTTCTCCCCGTTACTACCGATATAGCTTTATCGATGGGCTATAAATTAACTTCAGAAATGACTGCAGGGATTGGAGGCAGCTATAAAGTGGGATGGGGAAAAGACATACGGCATATCAGCCTAACGCACGAGGGAATCGGATTGAGAAGCTTTTATGAATTTAAATTAAAGAGAAGACTCTGGTTAAGCGGCGGATGGGAAATGAATTACCTATCCGCCTTTCATCATTTTGATGAATTAAAAAATATGCCCGCGTGGCAGCATAGTGCCCTTATAGGCGTTAGCAAAAAATATAAGATCAAAAAATATAATGGGGAAATCAATCTGCTCTACGACCTACTATGGAATAAGCATATTCCGGCAGGCCAGCCGATTATTTTCCGAACTGGCTATAAATTTTAAAAATACAACCTGATATAATAAATACAAAAACCTTTTCAATGCTTTCCAGAATTATTTTATTTGGATTAGTCTTTCTTGATATTTCATTTAGCGGCATTGCCCAGATTCCACAAAATTCGCAAAACTTTCAAAGTCCAGTTGCAGCGGCTGCCGGCCAATTCAATGATGTTCCGGTGTCATTGTACACAGGGACGGCCCAGATACAGGTACCCATCTGCACATTTAAGGAAGATGGTGTTACTATCCCGGTTTCCCTCAGCTATTATGCATCCGGTTTCCGTCCGGATATGCATCCGGGATGGGTCGGAAATGGCTGGAGCCTCACATCAACTTTTTTAATCTCCCGTTCTGTTCATGATGAACCGGATGATTACAGGAATACCAATTATACAATGGGTGCAAACAGAGGGTATTACTTCAATAAAAATGTTCTGGCAAATGCGAACTGGAATCAAATGGCATATATGCGAACTATAGCTCGAACAGATAGCTCTTTGAAAGACACAGAGCCGGATGAGTTTTCGTTTAGTTTTCCCGGTGGTTCCGGCAACTTCTATTTGGATCATACAGGAAAATGGAAAGTCAGATGCGACAGGCCTGTGATTGTTTCCTTTGATGACACTTACCTGGATGTGCCTATTACCGCACCGGCAAACACGGCCCAGGCACTGAAAGGAAATACAAAATCCTTTTCAGGATTTACTATTACGGATGAATATGGTATTCAATATATATATGGTAAAACGACATCCGCCATTGAGTACAGTATGAACTTCTTTTCCCAGTGGGATGACGAATGGATTGCCCAGGCATGGTATCTCACTAAAATCGTGATGCCAGAAGGGCACGAGGTCGATTTTACTTATCAAAGGGATGATTTCATTAACCAAATGTATATAGGGATAAATAATATTGTGAAAACTTCGGTGACAGACGGGCAAAGTTTTGTCATCAGGCCGGAATGTACCTCATCTTCTTATTACACTGTTTATCAATCTTACGAGGGTTCATTAGTTGCTCCTGTTTACTTGTCCAACATAACAGGTTCTAATTCAAGAATAACTTTTAAAAGGTCGACTTCAAGTGAGCTTAAATATCCTCAGAGTATATATTTCTATAAGGATTCGATATTCAGGTTATCAAATCCCAGTAAAGCCTTCCTTCCTCAATTATCACAGGCTAGTGGTTCGAATTATGAAGGGTTAGCAAATTTGAAATTTAAAAAGCTTGATTCAATTATAATTGAAGAGGTTGCTACTAATTCTGCACAGCGTAAGTTTAAATTACAATATGATTCTGATAGCACGAAGCGGCTTACGTTAACCGGTGTTATTCAGACAGGTAAAAACAATGAATCCGTTCCTCCCTATTTATTTTATTATGATACCAGGGAAGCTCTTCCGGGATATTTAGCCAATAAATCAGATCATTGGGGATTTTATAATGGAAGAGAGGCGTTGATCAATTACCCGAACTATTATGATATTTATTATGGACTCAGAGAGCCGGATTCTACCCATCTGTTTGCCGGGATTTTAAATAGAATGATTAACCCCATGGGCGGGGTAACGCAATTTGTTTATGAACCCAATACGTATAGAAAAAGGCTATATGAACGTAGGTCTTTGGGGATCGACCCTAACTATAATGTCAATACGTTGGCCGGGGGGCTTCGTATTCGGAAGATAATTAACTACGATCTCAATGCTGATACGATAAAAAATGTAAAAGAGTATTTATACCATATAGGTACAGGAACCAATGTGTCAACCGGTATTCTGGGCGGCCAGATCAAATATTATTTTAATGACTATCGGGCAATTTCGTATAATGACAGCAGTGTATATTCTTTATCTGAGTTTTCTTCGCAATCTGCTCTTCCCGGGTGCAATAATGCCCTGGGCAGTCATATTGGTTACAGCATTGTTGAAGAAAAGCTTTCCGACGGGGGTTATACTAAGTATTATTTCACAAATTTCGATAATGGTCAGATTGATGAGAGCGCTGATACAACACTTCAAAATACCCGGACGGCATATGAGCCTTATGCTTCTCTTGAGATGGAGAGGGGCAAGTTGTATAAGTCGGAGATATATGACAAGAATAACGTTTTGCTCCAACTGAGAGAGGTTACTTATGCCGCTATTAATAAATCAAATGAATATGTACGATCATTGAAATGCCGTCATTTCAATGTTTGCCCGGCAGATAGTACTGTAAATGTAGAAGAAGGAACAGCATATAAAATATACACCTTCTCTTACTTGCCAGTGCTGGAAAAGATTACCCAATATGATCAGGATGGCTTATATCCTGTTGTAACAACCAGATACAATTTTTATGATCCCAAATACAAATTGCTGATAAAAGATTCCACATGGGATTCAAAGGGCCTGAATATCAAAACATATTACCGATATCCTACGGATGTTCTGGGGAATCCCCCTGGTATAACAGTGACTCCCGCGGCCCCTATCCTTTATATGGTTTCGCGTAATATGATAGGTACACCATGTGAGATCATTCAAACCAAAACAATTGCGGGTGCTGAACAGATATTGAACACCTCTATGACCGAGTTTGCCAATTTCTCGGGGAAAGTGCATGCTTTTAAGGAGTATTCCTTTAAATACCCGGGGAGCGTGGTGCTGAAATCCACTTATACGAACTATACAGTAAGCTACTCGGGATCAACGGAACTGATTAATAAAGATAGCAGGCTGGAACTGAAATCAATTATAGGAAGCTACGATGCGAAAGGTAATCCCACGGATGTATCCCGTAATCAGGATGTTAATATAGCCATGCAATGGGATTATAACCAAAACATTCTTGCAGCGAAAGTCCTGAATGCCAGTGCATCACCCAATAAGCAGTTTTTCTATGAAGGATTCGAAA